>JBGSME010001062.1:0-6500 GCA_041740335.1 Bryobacteraceae bacterium
CTCGGCGCGTCGATCGAGGTGGCGGCGCACACAATGGCGGCGCGTGGGGAGCGCTCCGAGGCTGTTGCGTTTCTGCAACGCGAAGCCAAGCAGTGGCGAAACACGTCGATCTACACGCGGACGCAGAAGAACCTGCACCTGCTGAGCCTGGAAGGCAAGCGAGCGCCGGCGGTGGCACTCGGGCGGTATCTTGGGCCAAAGCCGTTGCCGTTCGCGCAGTGGAAAGGCAAGCCGGTAGTGCTGTTTTTCTGGGCGCACTGGTGCACGGACTGCAAGGCGCAGGGGCCGATCCTCGAGCGCTTGCAGCAGGAGTTCGGCGCGAAGGGCCTGATGATCGTTGGGCTCACGCGGCGGTACGGGTATATCGGGTCGCGCGATACGGGTCCAGAGGAGGAGTTACGGTTTATCGAGCAGATCCGGACCGAGCGTTTCGGGGGGATCCGGATGGCGTGTCCGGTGAGCGAGGAGAATTTCGCGTCGTATGGGTCGAGCAGTTCGCCGACGCTGGTGGTGATCGACCGGGGCGGGATCGTGCGGTTGTATCATCCGGGCGGGATGACGTATGCGGAGTTGTTGCCGGTGATCCGCAAGGTGACGGGCAGTTGAAACGCGCAGGGCGCCGGTCGCGTCCAATGGAGTTGGAGAGTAGAACGTGAAAACTGCGGCCATCGTGATCGTGGCTGCGTTCCTTTTGGTGGTTCTTTATCAAGGAGCCGGACTTGCGCTTCGCGCCTGGAGGAATCGAATGAATGTTCGCGCAGTGATCGCCGCTGTCATGACCGCCGCGTACGCGGTGAGTCCGATCGATATCGTCCCGGATGTATTGTTCGGTATCGGCTGGGTGGACGATATGATCGTGATCGCGATGGCGTTCCTCTATATCCGGAGGCTGCTGCAGCAGGACGCGGCGAAGGCTCCGGCGGCGGGGACGCATCCGAATGCGGGAGGAGCGCGACCATCGAGCGCGTCGCGGGCGACGATTGAGGTGGTTCCGGAGTAGGTCTCGCCGCTGCTATTGGACGCGGCCGGCCTGGAAGTTCAGGTTCGCCATCTCAATCAGATAGTCGTATCGGGCGGCGGTGTCGCGGATGAGCGCGGCGGTTTCGTTCAACTGGGCCTGGCTGAGTTCGACGATCGAACTCAACCCGAGCTTGTATCTTTCCTGTGCGAGATCTAGCGCGAGGCGCGCCTGTTTCAGAAGCTGCGCGGTGAGCCCGATCCGTTGGAAGGCGGTATCGGCGTTGAGCCATGCGACGGAGATTTCGCGGGCGATGGCATTCTCCAATTCTTCAATGCGCTTGCCAATGGCCTGGGCGCGGAAGGCGGCTTCGCGCTGCCGCGCGTCGAAGAGATGGCCGTTGAACACCGGCATGCTGAGGTTGACCCCCACAGCGCCGTAGCGTCCGGACATACGGTCACTATGCGCCGGGGCCACACCGGCGGCGCCCAACGCGGTGACGGTGGGCCGGACCAGTTTTTTCTCGGCCTCGACGAAACGCAGCGCCGCCTGATGCTCCATGCGCATGGCGGATACTTCAGGCCGGTTGGTGAGGGCTTCGGAGATCAACTGGGCCGAGGGCGGGGGCTGCTCGTTGAGCGGGGCTACTTCGACGAGATCGAAATCGCGGGGCTCACGGTAGCCCATGGCGGAGGACAGGTCCGCCAGCGCGGCGCGCTGCTGGTTCTCGGCGGCGGCGAGCAAGAGGCGCGCTTCCGACAGGTTCACTTCGGCGAAGCTGACATCGAGGGTGGACTTGAGATTGCTGTCGGCGAGCGCGGAAACCTGATCGAGAACGAGTTGGCGCGATTCGATGGTTTTGCGCGCCACGTCCAGCAGATTGCGCGTCCGCAGGCCGGCAAGAAAGCTGCGGCGCACGGCAAGCACGACGACGGCACGGGTGGTATTGATCGCCTCACGGGCAGACCCGGCGCGAAGGCGTGTGCTTTCCGTGAGGTCCTGGGTGCGTCCGAAATCGGTGATCAGTTGCGAGACCGAGGTGCCCATTCCGACGCGGCTGAGGATGAGCGGATTATTGAGATTGCCGGCGGCGATGCGGCTGTCGTTGACCGCGCCGGTGCCGGAGACATGGGCGGCCACGGTGGGGTAGAGGCCGGAGCGGACGGCATTGACGGTTTCGCCGGCGGCGAGAGAGAGCGCGGTGTCGACGCCGATACGCGGGTGATTGCGGAGGGCGGTGGCGATGGCTTCCTCGAGAGTCAAGCGGTCCGCGGCGGCAGCGAGAGGAAGCCAGCAGAGAATGAAAATAGTAAGGCGAACGGACATCGTGATTGAAACGCTCCTTACGCCCTGCGCCGGTACAGCAGCAGATACGCGGCCGGTACCAGGAAGACGGTGGTGATCAGCGACAAAGTGAGTCCGCCCAGAATGGCGCGGGCGAGGGGTGCGTAGGCTTCGCTGCCGGCGCCCAGCTTCAGAGCCATGGGCAGCAGGCCGACGAGGGTGGCAAACGAAGTCATCAACACGGGGCGCAGGCGGATGCGGCAAGCGCCAACGATGACGCCGAGGGTTTCGCTGCCGGCGCCACCGCCCAAATCGCGCAGGTGGTTGGCAAACTCGATAATCAGAATACTGTTGGAGGCAACGATGCCGACCAGCATCACCACGCCCATTAGCGACATGACGTTCAAAGTGGTGCCTGTGGCGGTAAGCGTGACGAGCACGCCGGCGAGGCCGGGGGGAACGGCGAGCAGGATCAGCAGCGGATCGGTGAAGGAACGGAACTGCGCCACGAGAATCAGGTAGAGCAGCAGGACGGAAAGCAGCAGCCCGAAGCCGAAACTGGTGAACGACTCGCGCATGCCCTGCACCATGCCGCGCATGTTGACGCGCACGTTGGCGGGAATCTTGGTTTCCGCGATGACCTTTTCGACGTTGGCGGCGAGGCTGCCGAGATCTTCGCCTTGCGGCTGCACGAAGACGTCGATGACGCGGCGGAACTGGTAGCGGTCCACTTCGGTGGGGGCCTGGAAGCGGCGGATATCGGAAACGGCATCGAGGCGAGTGGACTGGGCGGAGGAGGCGGAGCGAATGGGGATGGCCTGGAAGTCGCGGAGGCTGGTCACCTGACGCTCGGGATACTGGACGGTCACCATATAGTCGTCGCCGCTGCGGGGGTCCACCCAGTAGCTGGGAGCGATCATCTGGTTGGACGTGAGAGCGGTGATGAGGTTGTGAATCACTTCCTTGGCGTTGAGGCCGAGTTTACTGGCGCGGAGGCGGTCGACGTCCACCTGGATGGCGGGATAGTCGACATCCTGCGGGGTGTAGACGTCGCTCACACCGTCGAGGGCACGGATGCGGGAGGCGAGCTGTGAGGCTACTTCGAAATCTTTGTCGAGATTGGAGCCGCTGACCTGGACGTCGATGGGAGCGGGCATGCCGAGGTTGAGAACAGCGTCGACCATGCCGCCGGAACGGAAGAAGGCGGTGAGCAGCGGCATCTCGGCGGAGAGCCGGCGGCGGATGCGCTCCATATATTCGTAGCTACCGGTTTTGTGTTCCTCTTCGAGGCTCACCTGAAGGAAAGCGGTGTGCGAGGCGGAGTTACTGGTGTAGATGGAAGAGAAGCCGGGCGTGACGCCGATGTTCGAAACGATCATATCCAGCTCCTGTTCGGGGATTTCGGAGCGAATGATTTTTTCCGTCTGGGCGACGAGGTTTTCCATGGCGTCAATGCGCGTGCCGGAGGGTGCTTTTACGTTGATGATGAACTGGCCGGAGTCGGTGCGCGGGAAGAAGGCGATGCCTAGATGGGGGAGAGTGAACAGCGATAGAGAGCAGAGGGCGAGGATAAGCACGATGGTGAGAACGGGAGCGCGGAGCGCGATACGGACGAGATATTCGTAGGCGTCGAGAAAGCGGTCGAACCTCTGGTTGAACCAGTGGCTCCATCCGCCGCCCACTTCGGGATGCTTTTCGGCGGAGTGGGCCTTGAGGTATCGCGAGCAGAACAAGGGCACGACGGTGAGAGCGACGGCGTAGGAGGCGAACATGGCGATGGCCACGGCGATCGCCAGCGCGGTGAAGAGGAATCGGCTGACGCCGAACAGAAACGTCACAGGGAAGAAGACGACGACGGTGGTGAGCGTGGCGGCAAGAACGGGGAGGGCCACTTCGGCGGCGCCTTTTTCGGCGGCGGCCTCGGGGCTTGCGCCCTGCTCGAGGTGCCGGTGAATATTCTCGAGGACGACGACGGAGTTGTCGATGAGACGGGAAAATGCGAGCGCGAGCCCGGCCAGCACCATGCTGTTCACAGTGCCGCCGGTGACGCCGAGCAGGATGAAGGTGACCAGCACCGACAATGGGATCGAGAAGAAGACGGCCAGGGTGGACCGGAAGCTGCCGAGGAAAACCAGGATCATCACGGAGGTCAGCAGCAACCCGAGCACGCCTTCGTCGATGAGAGTTTCAATCGCCGTTTTGATGAATCGGGATTGATCGAACACCACGCTGGCCTTGAGCGTTTCGGGGACATCGAGCAGGTTTTTGACGGCTTCGCGGACTCCGTCGACGATAGCGATCGTGTTGGAATCGCCGCCCTGGCGGAGGACTGGCGTGTAGACGGAGCGGGCGCCGTCGACGCGGACGATGCTGGTCTGGATCTGGGCAGCGTCTTTGGCCTCGCCGATATCGGCGACGCGGATGGGCGCGCCGTTGAGCATGCGGAGGGGGATCTGGTTCATCTCCTCGACCGAGTTCAACTGGCTGTTGGTGTAGACGCTGTACTCACGGGACCCGATGCCGACGCTGCCGCCGGGCAGAATCAGATTGGCCTCGTTCATCGAACGGACCACATCCATGAGCGAAAGGCCATGCGCCTCGAGCTTCATCGGATCGGTGTAGATCATGATCTGGCGGTATTTGCCGCCGAACGGCTGCGGCACCGACGTTCCGGGAACGGTGGCGATCTGGTTGCGGACGGCATAGCGGGCGATGTCGCGCAATTTGGCCTCATTGAGGCCTTCGCCACGGAGGGCGATGAGGCAGACCGGCGTGCTCGAAGCGTCCATTTTGAGCACGACGGGCGGCAGTGTGCCTTGCGGCAGGCGGCGAAGGTTGGCCACGGAAAGGTTGGAAATGGTGGAGACGGCGGTGTCGGAGTTCACACCTGGCTGGAAGAAAACCTTGATCAGGCTGACGCCGGGGAGCGATCGCGATTCGATATGTTCAATGCCGCTGGCGAGGGTAAAGAAGCGCTCATAGCGGCCGGTGATGTCGGCTTCAATCTGCTCCGGGCCCATCCCGTTGAAGAAGGTGGCGACGACGACGACCGGAATCTTGATCTCCGGAAACATGTCGACTGGCATCCGCGAGAGCACCGTAACGCCGAGCACCGACACCATCAGACAACAGACGATGATGAAATGCGGTGCGCGGATCGCGAAGCGCCACACTAGAGCTTGGCCCCCGTCTGGCTGACCACGACTTTCGTTCCCGGCTCGAGTTGGCCGCGTCCGGAGACGACGACGAGATCGCCGGGATCGAGGCCAGACTGGACTTCCACGCGATCCGCGGTTTCAAGACCGGGTACGATGCGCCTCCGCTCGACGGTATCGGTTTTGGTCACCACCATCACGGAGCTCGAGTCGGCGGTCTGATCGACGGCGGCCACGGGAATCGAGAGTACGCTGCGTTCTTCGAGCCTCAGGCGGGCGTCGGCAAACATTCCCGGCACCAGCGATCCGCCGGGGTTGGGCACATCGACTTCGGTTTCCATGGTGCGGGTGGCCGAGATAATGCGGCCGGTTTCGCGCGCGAGGCGGCCGCGGAAGGTGCGGTTGAGAGAACCGACGCGGACCTCGACGGGAGCCCCGATCTTCAATCGCGGGATCACCGATTCCGGGATCGGGAGAATCAACCGCAGGGTGCTGGTTTGGGACAGCCGGGCGATGGGTTTGGCTTGCGAGGCGCGGTGCCGGCCTGGACCATCGAGCCCATGTCCACGTAGCGGCGTGAGATTACGCCGCTGAAGGGCGCGGTGACGCGCGCGTAGTCATAGAGAGTGTGCGATTTGGCCACCTCCGCCTCCTGGATCTTGACAGCCTGTTCGGCCGAGATCAGGGCAGAGCGGGCGGAGGCGATCTGCGATTCGCTGACGAGGTCGCGATTCTGCGCGTTGTCGATTTCCTGCTGCGCCACCAGCCCGGGCCGGGCCTTGAGAACGGACTGGAGGCGGGTAAAGTTGAGATGCGAGATTTCGTGGGCGGTCTCCGAGGTCTTCAAACCGTCTCGTGCCCGCTCCACTTCGGAGCGCCCGCGCTCGACGGCGGCGTTCAGCTTGGTGATCTCATCCAGCATTTCGGGAATTTCGAGAACGGCGAGAAGCTGGCCTTCCGTGACCCGGGTGCCGACATCGAAGTGAATCTCCTTGACGTAGCCGGATACTTTCGCCATTACGTCGATTTCCTGGTAGGGGCGGAACTCGGCGCTGACGTTGATCTCGTCGGTGAGGGGCCGCACGGCGGCGGGTTCGGCGGCG
>JBGSME010001063.1:0-9746 GCA_041740335.1 Bryobacteraceae bacterium
CGCCGGCACTTCGATACCTGGCGGCGGCACCGGCCTTTCGGCCGCAATTAACAAAAGAGGCAGGAACAAGGAGAGCCGTAGAGTGTTCATGATGAAATGGGTACAGTATCACAGCTTCCCATGAAATATACACTCCCGGCAGGCTTCGCCTTATTCTCCGCATTGGCGCTCGTCCACGCGCAGGAACCGGCCGTCCGCCTCGCGCCGATTGTCCAGGGCCTACCAGCGATCGTCGATATCCAAAGCGCACGCGACGGATCCGGACGCCTCTTTCTCGCCCGCCAGAGCGGCATCGTCCGTGTGTTCGAAAACGGGACATTGCTCCAACGGCCGCTCCTCGACCTCACTTCGCGCACACGGGGCTCAGGCGAATGCGGGCTATTGGGACTCGCGTTCCCCCCCGGCTTCGCCGAGAAGCGTTACTTCTACGTGAGCTATACCGACAGCACTTGCAGTAACTCCATCGTCTCCCGCTACCGGCTGAGCGAGCGCAATCTGGCCGACGCCGGCTCCGAAGAGGTAATTCTGCGGCAATCGCAGCCATTCGAGAACCACAACGGAGGCCAGTTGCAATTCGGTCCGGACGGGTTCCTCTATATCGGTTTCGGCGACGGCGGCAGCGGTGGCGATCCGGGCAACCGGGCGCAGAACCGGCGCACATGGCTTGGAAAGATCCTACGGATCGACACCGAGTCCGGCGCCGATCCCTACCGCGTTCCACCCACCAACCCCTTCGTCAACAACGCCGCTGCCTTGCCCGAGGTTTGGGCGTACGGCCTTCGCAATCCATGGCGATTTTCTTTCGACCGGGAAACCGGCGATCTGTGGATCGCCGACGTCGGTCAGAATCGCGCCGAAGAGGTGAACGTGCAACCGGCGGCAAGCATGGGCGGCGAGAACTACGGATGGCGTCTGATGGAAGGCCTTCAATGTTTCTCTCCACCCAATGACTGCGACCGAAATTGGCTCACGCTGCCAATCCACGAATACACGCGCGAAAACGGCGACGTCTCCGTCACCGGCGGTTACGTCTACCGCGGGTCACTCTCCCCTGCCCTGCTCGGCGCCTACATCTACGCCGACTTTGCCTCCGGCCGCCTCTGGACCATACGCCGCGAAGGCGATCGCTATGTGAACCGGACTCTCCGCGCAGGCAGCTTCTCGATCGCCGCTTTCGGTCAGGATGAGGCCGGAGAAGTGCTGGTGGCCGACTACGGCGGCGGCGGCGTTTATCGCATCGAAGCGCCGGCCGCCGCGCCCGCTCCCCGGATCTCTTCGGCCGGCGTGGTGAACGCAGCCAGCTTCGAACCCGGCATCGTCGGCGGGTCTCTATTCAGCATTTTCGGCAGTGGATTCACGGCGAGCCCGGGTGTAACGCGCGCGCCGTCGATACCGCTACCCACTACCCTTGGCGGCGTGACTGTCACCATCGACGGCGTTCCAGTGCCATTGCTCGCGGTGGCGAATTCAAATGGCCAGGAACAGATCAACGCGCAGGCGCCGTTCGGCCTCAGCGGCGGCGAATTGAGTGTAACCGTTTCCCGCGCGGGCGCAACCGGCAATGCCGTGAGCGTCCGGCGGCTCGAGACGCACCCGGGCGTCTTTGCGATCGAAGGAAACGCGATCGTCGTTCGCTCGGCGGATAACACACTCGTCACCACGGCAAGTCCCGTTCGCCGCGGTGAGTTTGTGTTCGTGTATGCGACCGGGCTGGGTCCGGTGGAAAACATGCCGCCGCCTGGCCTTGGTGGCCCTACCGATCCGCTGGCGCGGGTCCGCACTCCCGTAACGGCTTCGCTCGACGGTATTCCGTGCGAAGTCCAGTTCGCGGGGCTCGCTCCCGGTTTTGTCGGGGTCTATCAGTTGAACATTCGAATTCCGGCGGGCGTCACGGCGGGGCCGAAATCCCTGGTAGTGAACGCGGGGGACACGGCCGCTCCGGTCGTGCGTGTGCCCGTCGAGTAGGGCGGCGCTTCAAAGCCTCGCTCTACCTGTTCAATGGGAAACGAAGCGGGAAGCTGAATGTAGCTCGTTCGCGGTTATCGCTCGCGAGGAGTCCCGGTCAGCTCCCGCAGCAGTTCTCGGTCGCGATCCAGAAGCCGGAGCAGCGTCATCACAGCGCAGATCGGTGCCGTCTCCCCCGCTCGTACCGGGAAAGTCGCGCAGCAGGGAACAGCGCCCCGGCCGCTGGCCGTACCAGTTGGCCGGGCTCGACGGATTTCGTTTGGTACCGGCCCGAGGATCGGGCCAAGCTCCTGCCCAGCACGCGTTTTGCGCGATCTATCGGTTTGCTGATGGTTCGGTGCTCCTGTAAACTATGGGAGCAAGGCGATTTATGGATGCGTTGGCCGAAAAACTCGAAGCAAAACTGAGGACCTGGAAACCGGATACTGCAGCACAAGTCCGGGAGCGTGTTGCTGAATTGGTCGACCTCGCGGACGACGATGTTCTCGACTTGATGCATTCCCGCGCCCGCGAACAAGAAGTGCTGGACATGCTGGATGAGCCCACAGCCAGGTGAGGTGTGGCTTGCGGATCTCGGCTTAGCAGCCAAGACCCGCCCGGTAGTGGTCGTCTCGCGTCTTGACCCGGACGCGCCGCGGCACTTGTTCTGTATGTCCCTTTGACGACTCAGAACCGCATCAGCCCATACGAGGTGGTGATTCCGAGGTTATCGTTTCTAGATCGTGAATCGGTCGCGAATGTCCAAGGTCTCGGCTCTATTCTGACCGTCCGACTGGAACGAAGGTTGGGTCGACTTCCGGCTACCGTTCTTGCGGATTTGAAAGCAGCGCTGATATTTGTTCTCGAACTGGGTTGAACCCCATGGTCTCAAGAACACCTGCGTCAAAGTTCTGGGTGCCATTCGCGGTATGCTGCGCTCTCGCTCCCTTTAACTTGGCATTGGCTCAGCAGGTGGAGGACACTGAGCCGCTGATCATGCTCGCCGTCGCGCAATACCCAGCATACGGTCTTATCTTGGGCCTTGCGAACAGACTGGGGCGATGGCGACTCATATCTTGGATCATGTTTACGATTCTCGCGCTGGTGGCTGTCTTGTGCTTGGTCGTGCCGAATCAGAACTTCTAAGAGGCGCCCAGACTCGCGCAGGGAACCGCGCAATGGACCTCGGCGGTCGGTCCTACTGGCCGTCGCGATCCGTCTTGCGCGAGCCTCTGAAGAGCGCAAAGGCCGCGAAAGCGCAGCCGAAATTATGGATGGAACTCGCGATTCTCCGCCGCCGTAGCGAGCCCGTCTTGCGCGTGTTCCGGGCGGTCCATGTCGGCCCCAACCCCGAGGTGGGCGAATCACCACTCCCGCGTCTTTCAGGTAAGCTCCCGCGGTTTCCCGGCGGACGCCAGATTCTTGTTGGATCCGCCGCAGCAGCCAACCCAGCCGCCCGAGCGCGATGATCTGTTATCGTTTTTCTTCGTTCAAGACATTGCTCACTCGATGGAGAGTGTGCTCCATCGCTCTCAACGTCTTGCTCGATTCTCTATTGGCCGGTTTTCAGTGTCCCCCATTGGCCGGCTTCGGGTGTCCCCCGAAGGGCCAACCTCCTGCATAAGGCGATCAGAAGTACCCTTCTCTCTTCCGGTCTTCCATCGCCGTTGCGGAACTCCGGTCGTCTGCCCGTGAGCCACGCTCACTGGCTGAGGCGCTTGTTACGTCTTGGATGATCTCAATCACGCTTGAAGCCTCCGACAACACGGCTCCAGTACAAGTCATGTCGCCGATCGTCCGGAACCGGACGCGTAGAGTACTCGGCGCTTCTCCCGGATGCAAGCCGACGCAATCGGAATGCGCCAGCAACATGCCGTCGCGCGTAATGCACAACCGCTCGTGAGTGTAGTAGAGGCTGGGAATTTCTATCTTCTCCCGCCGGATGTAAAACCAAACATCCGCTTCCGTCCAGTTGCTGATGGGAAAGACGCGAAAGTGCTGGCCGGGTTCCTTGCGGCTATTGAACACGGACCACAATTCCGGCCGCTGATTCTTGGGATCCCACTGCCCGAACTCGTCGCGAAAAGAGAAGAATCGTTCTTTCGCACGCGCCTTCTCCTCGTCGCGGCGGGCCCCACCAATCGCCGCTTCGAACCTGAACTCGCGAATCGCGTCCATGAGGGTCACGCTCTGGGCGGAGTTCCGGCTGGCTCCCGGTCCGCTTGCGATCTTTACGCGTCCTTGGCGTATGCTGTCCTCCACGCTTCGCACCAAGAGTTCCGCGCCGATCTGTTTGATCCACCGGTCGCGATATTCAATGGTTTCCGGAAAGTTGTGCCCCGTGTCGACGTGCAGGAATGGAAACGGGATCGGGCCGGGGAAAAAGGCCTTCCGTGCGAGATGGCTAACAACGATGGAGTCTTTTCCGCCGGAGAACAAGAGCACGGGACGTTCAAATTCAGAAGCCACTTCCCGTAGTACAAAAATCGCTTCCGCTTCCAGATGCTGCAAATGGGTAACTCTCCACGGGTGAACAGCTTGGCCCGATGCAGGGGCAACAGCAATTCCCGGTTGGCTCGACTGCGGTTTCTGGATCATTGGCCTCCATCCGGGCTGCCGCGATCAAGGCGCCGAATTCCCAAGAGGGCCAGTTCAGCTCTTAGGCGAGCAAGGATACCAGGCTCCTCGTGAAGTGTGTAAGGCCGCCCTATATCGGAAAATACGAGGCTGATCGTTCGGGCCAGGCTGGGTAGCGCCGGGCGGCCTGGAGCGGGCGAATGCAGCGTGTGATAAGAGCCCGGCATTTCCAATCTATAGGGCGCGTGGGACTTTACTCGCTGGATCAATCGTTCAGCCACCCCCATCAACACAGAGAATTCCTCGCGGCTTTTCAGATGGTCGGCTGGCCGATATTCCTCGACTTCGATGTGAAGAGCGATTTCAAACCACATGCCGGATGCGTCCTCAACCTGCAAGGTGAGATCGGGGTAGACTTCATACGACACTCGTAGGCGGCGGATATCTTTCAGCAGAGTTTGCCCATCGAGTTGCATTTCATGGCGAGTCATAAGTCCTGGCGTAGAGTAGTAACGGCTTTCAACGCTGCCGCACCTAGTCAGACTCCTTTCCTAACAGTTGCCACGTGGTGACGCCCCTGCACTCGTAGATGGCAGCATCTTCCATTGCCAGCAGATGAATCCAGTTGTTCTCCACGAGGTTTCGAATGTCCCGATTAGCCTGCAATACCTTGTCGATTCGCTCCCTCGGCGCCTCTAGGACTACCTGCAATCGCAATGGTTCGTGCACCCACTTACCCCCATCGTGAAGTGACTGCAGCGGGAGACCGGTTCTCAGATCCCCCCCATTCCCTTCCCAGACCCCAAAGTTCCCGACCACATTGTGGAGTACCTTGTTGCCGCTGCCATAGAGGCGGTTGTCTACGGTCGAACCGTAGTATTGGAGGTTGATCCAACTGGCGACGACGACCGGCGCGGTCAGGATGAGTTGTAGGACCGAGGCATCCTCGTCCGAGGCAGCGTCGTATTCATGCAAGAAGACACGCCCCCCTAAGTCAAGATCCCGGGTTCTCGATCGGGGCGCAGCAATAAATGCCGCGTTTCCCGCAAGGCCCCACTCAGGACGAACTTCCGACCAGTCTGCGCTACGGCGCTGCATCTCCCGCTCTAACTCGTCAGTGGACTGAATCGGGCAGCCCGGCATCAAAGTCCGGCTGCGCTCACTGCGCGCCCGCTGCGATGCGGCTTTCAGCCAGACCTCGATATCGGAGCGCTGCTGCCCGGTGAGGTGGAGTTCGCTGTCATAAAGGATGACCTCGTCGGTTGTCGTAACGTGAAGCCCGGCGATAAAGACGGTCTCCCGCGGAATCAGAATTCCACGCTCTCTCAGTCCGTCGCGAACCGCGGCATCGTTCATCAACGCGGCAGCAAAACGGGCGTTGATATCCCCCTGATGGCCACCGCAGGCTCCGCAATCCAGGCTCGATCCGTAGGGATTATTCTCCGTGCTGCTGCCGTGGCCGCAAATCAGGATCACTGGCGCCAGCCGGCTTGCAGCAAGGCTCATGTTCTTGAGAGCGCCAGCAGCAAGATCTACCCGTTCCGTCAGCGGTATGTGCCAGTGCAAGTTCTCTGCGCGGTCCAGCTTGTTTGAAGTACGGCGAAGTTGCTGAAGCATGCGCAAGCCGAACAAGGCGCCACCAACCTCCACCGCTGAAAAACAGGCTGAAGCCGAATTACGGAGATTCTTCCAAACTGCCGCAACTTGGCCGCCCAACTCGCTGAGCCCGGAATGGTCATTTGCGGCATGGATTTCGTGTCTCGGCGCGATGAGCACCGGACACCGTGCGGTGGAGGAGAATTCAATCGGCATGCCGAAGAATCCGGCAAAGCCAATCGTCTCGATGCTGGGGGATTGAGCTTCAAGTGCCCGGCGATACACCTCTGACCGAACGTCGATACAGAAAACCGCCTGCAACGCCACTCGACTCGAAGTGACCGGTGAGGGCTGAACTCGCCTCAACTTTGCGATCAGGCTCGATCGAAACGCATGTTCCATCGCCAATTGGGCGATATACTTCGCCTCCGTAAAGCCCGCGCCAGACCCTTGGCGAGTGATCTCACATCGCCAGTTCTTATCCAAGGAGAGCAATGCGGTATCGTAGGCAAGCCGGATCGCGAGCACTTGCCGTATGGTTTGTTGACCGCCCCCTTGCCTATCCAGAAATGCGGCATACGCACTCCATCCGATTACGCTCATCAATTCCCGATGGAGGAAGTCGCCTGCTTGTTCAGCCTGAACGTTCAGCAAGTCCAGGGCGTAGTCGATCGCGGCTTCTTCTGAATCCGGAAGTTCCCTTATGTGCTTGCGAAAGCCTGGAAGGCCGTAAACTTCTGGGGTGGCATCGATTTCGGCGGCGCGCTTCCAAGCCTGATAAAGAGGAAGATCCTTCCAGGGCATCTGCCACGAGCACTGTCCGCGGTCGAAATAAGAGGAGCACCATTTGGAGACCTCATCGACTACGAACGGCGCCCACCCGGTTCCGCCGACTTCGTCGAGCCATTCCGCCACCGTGAGCAGCCGCTCCGCTTCATTCGCCGGCCGCAGTTGGTCCCCGAGCCACGAGATCGGATCGACTGGATCAACCACGCTTCCCTGTTGCGAAAGTGCCGCTCTTACATCTCGGGAGGAGATGGCCCCATCTCGAATCCGGCTCAGGTAGTACTCTCCGTCCATCAGTGCCGTGCTGTGGGCCACCTTTTCCAGCAGTTGGGCCGCCTCCGCAAAGGGCATGCCGCTCAATCCCAGAAACGGATTCACGGCCACGAAGTTCTGCAGGGGCCAGAGAGGTGGAATTCGGCTGCAAGCCTCCTCTACGGCCACATTGGTATTTGCCTGGGCCTCAATCGCAGAATATGCAGGAGCCACGCTAGATCCCCCCTTGTGAGACTTTTGCCGGCCAGAGCGCGATCGTTACGCGATTTGCCAGTGTGTTGAAGTAGAAACCGTTTCTTGCATGAACGTAGAGATGCCTTCCGAAGGAGGTTCGGGCGAATCTTGGAAGCTCGGCTTGAATCACGGCAACGAGAAAAAACAGGACAAGAATTGCCAGGCCAGTCCACTTCGCATTGCTATGCGACGGCCTCACCACGACTTCGGCAAGTCGATCCAGGGCGAAGTAGACCATACTTAGAATCGCACCGGCAGCCAAACCCAGTGGAACCCGCCAAACCCGGCTGATGTTGCCCCACAGGCTCCACAGCATTTGGGCCAGGGCGACAGAGAAGATGCCGTTCAGCACAAATTGGTCGAGAGGAGCCACGCCCATCGCCGCGGCCGCGGAGAAACTGATGGCAAACGCGGCTACCATGCAGCAGAGAACTGTCACCGGACTGATGGGCGGCTGACGATGTTCGGACTCTGCCTGGACGACGCTTCCGGAAGAAAGAAACGCGTGGGCCTTGTAGAGGGAATGCGCTACGAGGTGGAGCAATGCGAGGTGAATGGCCCCGAGCCCGCATTCGAGCATCATGAATCCCATTTGCGCCACCGTCGAAAAGGCGAGGCGGCGTTTGATGCTTGCCTGCGTCAGCATCACAGTCGAGGCGAAAACCGCCGTGAAGCCTCCGGCAACACAGAGAGTCAACATGGCGGCGTCGGACAGGGAAATCAGAGGACTCAACCGAATCACAAGGATCCCCCCGGCATTGATGATTCCGGCATGCATGAGGGCAGAGACCGGCGTGGGGGTTTCCATCGTATCCGGCAACCAGCTGTGAAAGGGAAATTGAGCAGATTTCAGAAGCGCCGCGAAGGCAAGCAACCCGCAGACTAAGCTGACGGACGGTGGTAGGTTCTCAAGTCCTGCATTTCGAAGTCGCTCGGCGGCAATGAACATGCCCTGAAAATCCCAAGTGCCAAGCGCGCCGTATGTCAAGGCAAGTGCGGCTACAAGGGCGGTGTCCCCCAGCCGGCTGATCAGGAATTTCTTTCGCGCCGCGATCAGAGCTCCTCGACGGTCCCGGTAGAACTGCAGCAGTTGGTGCAGGCTGAGACTGATCCCACACCACGCCAGGGCAAACAGCAGCAGGTTCTGCGACACAACCAAAACGAAGATGAACGAGGCTGTCAGGCAAAGCCAGATCATGAACCGCGCCTGACCCGGATCTCCCATCATGTACCGCTTTGAGTAGCGGCAGACGATGAAAAATAGAAAGGTGCTGAGAACCAAAAGGACGTTCGTCAGCCGGTCAAAAAATGCTGTCCCCGCCAAGGCGGAAACGAAGCAGACGGCCGCATAGGCCTGTGCCCAAAACGCGGCCCGGCTTCCCGCCCGCGATATTGAAGATTCGGTGACGTCCATATGCTGCAGGATAGGGTACGGGGTCCGTTCTTTCCAATAGATGTTTTATATATAATCGTTCTATCTGGTATATCCGTCAGAGCGTATGTTTCTGAACTATCATCACCTGCGGTATTTTTGGGCCATCGCTCACGAGGGCAGCCTCACCAAGGCGGCGAGCAAAATGAACGTCGCACAATCGGCTCTCAGTATCCAGCTTCGCCACCTGGAGGAAACTCTGGGGCACCCCTTGTTCGTCCGGAAGAACCGCCAACTCGTGCTGACCGAAGCCGGACAGATGGCCCTGCAGTACGCCGATTCGATCTTTCGGGCAGGAGAGGAACTGGTCGATGCGCTCCAGCACCGCTCCCGGAGGACACAGCAGGTTTTGAGAGTTGGGGCCGTGGCAACGCTCTCTCGGAACTTTCAATGGGAGTTTGTGAAACCACTGCGGAATAGGAGGGATGTTGAACTTGTATTGCGCTCGGGTGCCTTGCGCGACCTAATCGTGCAACTACACAACCACGAGGTGGACGTTGTCCTCTCCAACCAGGCTCTCCGCCGGGATGCTGAGACTCAACACTACAGCCATCTTCTTGCAGAGCAAGAAGTGAGCATAGTTGGCCGGCCCGCCAGAGGGAATCCGGCTTTCCGCTTTCCAGAGGATTTCAAGAAAACGCCCGTGATTCTGCCGAGTCTGGAAAGCGACATTCGCGCGGGGTTCGATCTCATACTGCATCAGGCCGGAATTCGCCCAATCATCGCGGCGGAAGTCGACGACATGGCCATGCTGCGAGTCATGGCGCTCCGGAGTAAGGCAGTCACTCTGGTCCCAAGGGTTGTCGTTCAGGACGAATTGCGCGCTGGCTTGCTTGTAGAGCGCCACCGGCTTGCATCGATAAAAGAGAACTTTTTTGCGATTACACCCAGCCGCACCTTTCCC
>JBGSME010001064.1:0-10930 GCA_041740335.1 Bryobacteraceae bacterium
GCCACGATGCTCCACCTGCTCGGGTTCGATCACACGAAGCTGACCTTCTTCTACCAGGGGCTTGACCAGCGGCTCACCGGCGTCCGCGGCGAGGTGGTGAAGAAGGTGCTGGCGGGATAGCCGCTACTTCACCCACGCAAGGTCGGCCGCAGCCCTTTCTTCAATGCGGAACAGTTCCGGTTCCGACCACCTGCTCGCTGATGCGGGCCTTGGCGCAGGACGGGGAAGTGGGAGCATCGTACGCAGGCGATGTCGGCCCTGCCACTGATACGGCTGGTACGGCAGGAGCCGCTGAAGCCGACTTTCGTGACCTCATTCGGGACGGGGCACCGACACGCATCGTGATACATTGACCCCATGCTCGTGCCTCGTTGGGATACGATTCGAATCGACCGGATCACTCTGGCGTCGGCCCACTGTGTCTTCGCGTTGGCGTGCGAGGACTGGCTCCCACCGGCGCGAAAAGAGGAACGCAGAGGGAGGCAATGCGCTTGATGACCCGGCGCCGCAATCTCCACCTGATGGCCGCGGCCCTGGCATCGCTTCGCGAGCGTGCCGTGGCTCAGGCGTCCGGCCGCAACATCTCCTGGGCGGCGAGCATGTTCCTTTGGACATCGACCCAGTGGAAGACGGACGGCTCGGCCCGTTTCACCGATATGCTCGACGTGATCAAGGATGCCGGGCTAGACGGTTTTCGACTCACCGGTTGGCCGAAGTCGCTCGAGACCTATAACATGCCGGCGGCGGTCCTCGAGAAGGAACTGTCGCGCCGCCGACTGCGGCTGGCGACGCTGTCGTTTGGCGGCGACGCCTCGGACCCTGCCGCGCACGCCTCCATCCTTGCTTCCGCGCACGAGGCCTGCAAGCTGCTGAAGCACTTTGGCTCCGACGTGCTGACCGTGTTCTCGCCGCGCCGGCCCAACAAAGTGCTGGTGCGGCACCAGATGAAGATCGCCTGCGATTTCTGGAACCGGCTGGGCGAGTTGTCGCTCGGCTACGGTATCCGTTCGGGATCACACAACCACTCGCAAGGCCAGCTTGTTGAGAATCAGGACGAAGTGGAACTGATGCTTGCGCTGACAGACCCGGAGCGATTCAACTGGTCGCCCGACACGATCCACCTATACCTCGGCGGCTGCGACATTCGCGGGCTGTTCGAAAAGTACGCTCATCGCCTGATCTCGATGGACTACGTCGACGCCAAGTACGTCTACGCCACCAGCGACCTGCATCTGCCCAACGGCTGGATCGAAAAGGCCGGCACGCAGGGGGCGACGTTCATGCTCTGTAACCAGGATTTCGGCGAAGGAGAGGTGCCGCTGCCGGCACTGACAGCGATCCTGAAGAAGGTCCATTACCGGGGCTGGATCACCATTGACCACCACTACGCTCCGGTAAGTCCGCTGCACAGCCTCTCCCGTTGCCGAAGATACATCGGCGAGCGGCTGGAGCCGATCTATCGCTAATCCAAATCCCTGAGGCGTCCATGAGCTTCTCGCAAATCTCCGAGCATCTGTTTTGCCTGCGGGACACCTGCAATGTCTACGCGATCGTCGACGGTGAGGCCGGGCTGTTGATCGACGGAGGATCGGGAGCCGCCCTCGATCACCTCGAACCGCTCGGCGTGCGCAGAGTGGAATGGGTTCTCCACACGCATCACCATCGCGACCAGTGCTGGGGGGATGAGCGCCTAGTGCTTGCAGGGGCAGCCCTGGCGGTTCCGGAACACGAGCGCCACCTCTTCGAGAAAGCGGAGCTGTTCTGGCAAACGCGGCGCGTATTCGACAACTACGATGACCGCAATACGTTTTTCACTGTTGGCGCGAACGTGCCGGTATCGGCTTCACTTGCCGACTACGAGGAGTTCGAATGGCGCGGCTACCGGTTCTTCGTGCTTCCCGCGAAAGGCCACACTGCCGGGTCGGTCGCCCTTGCCGCCAATATCGACGGCAGGCTCATCGTGTTCAGCGGAGATCTTATGGCCAAGGGCGGCGTGCTGTATCAACTGCACGCCATGGAGTACACCTACAGCGACACCGCCGGTGCTCTCTTCACGCTTCAATCCATCCAGGCCGTTCGCGCCCTTTTGAAGGGCGAACCGATAGCGGCCCGCCGTTTCAGCGGAGTCCCACTGCTGTTACCTTCCCACGGCGAACCGATCGAGTCACCGCTGGAAGATATCGATCGGCTGGAGCGATCCATCATGGAACTCGCCTTGCTGGGACGAGGCATGCGCGTGGCCGGCCGTGACAGCATTCCGGAGGCGCAATTCCTGCCGGAGCCAAAGCTCGTGGCGTTGTCGGAGCATCTGTTGTGGGGCGGTCCATGGACCTGCTCGTTTTTCTACGTGCTTCTGTCGCGATCGGGAAAGGCCATGTTCATCGACTATGGCCATTCCTACTTCGCGCATATGCATATCTTTGCCGATCACGGCGGTTTGGAGACGATGCGGTTCATCGAACATCATCTGGAGGAACTGCGCCGCGACTACAGCGTCACGTCCTTCGACCTGGTGGTGCCGACGCACATCCATGATGATCACACGTGCGGTATCCCGCATCTGCAGCGTCACTATGGAACGCAGTGCTGGGCGCTCGACGTGGTTGCCGAAGTGATCCAGGAGCCGGCGGCGTGGGCTTCCACACCGTGCGTCTTCCCGAAGCCGATCCGCGTGGACCGGTTGCTGCGCGATCGCGAAACGTTCCAGTGGGAAGAGTACACGTTCCAGGTCCGTTTCGCGCCTGGACAAACGGAGTATCATTCGGTGCTCTCGGCCGAGATCGACGGTCAGAAGGTCGCGTTCACAGGCGACAACTGGTTCATGCACGACGTCTTCCTCGCCGGGAAGACCGAGTATCTTCCGTTCCAAACCACTGTGCTGCGCAACAGTTTTCAGTTATGGATGCACCGGCGCTGCATCGAAGTGATGGAGGAGATCCAGCCGCAGTTGATCTGCCCAGGCCATTGGGGCGTGTGGCCGTGCAGCCCAGCCTCGTTGCGCCAGTATGCGGATTACATTCGCCGCAAGGAGCGCGTGTTCCGGCGGCTGGTGGGCGAGCCGGCGGATCACTACATCGATCTCTTCTGGGCGAGGCTGCTTCCTTATTTGGCCGAAGTCGCACCCGGAGCCCAGCAGAACTACCGGCTACTGCTGCGCAATAACTTCGACGAGGAGAAGACGTTCGAAGCCCGGTTGATTGCGCCTTCGGGCTGGACCACGGCGCCGGGCTACACGAGCGTCTCCATTCCCGCCGGAGGCCGGGCCGAACTCGCGCTGTGGGCGACGGCTCCCAAAGAAGGCGGCGGAGTTCGCCAGCTACTGACGGCGGAGATCCGGATTGACTCCGTCTCGCATGGCCCGATCGCCGAGGCGTTGGTTACTGTTTCCTGAGACCTTTGGCGTGAACGAAGGGGGCCCTTCGGACCTCAGGGCTGGGGACGCGGTCCGTACACTGGCGGTGGCTGCCCGGCTTCGTAGGCGCCCAGGTCCGGCGCCATTCCCGCGAAACCGTCATTCACGTTGGGAACGCGCACGCCAGCATCCACCGCCTTGCCGCCGGACGCGAGACGGAAGTCGAGGTCTTGCGCGTTGTAGATTGCGTGCGGCTTGGACGCGTCGGGCGGCCGCAGGTTCTGAAAGACGTCGTAATCCAACTCGACGCCGTGCGCTTCTTGACCGGTCGCCGCCCGCAGTTCGGCCAGGGAACGGAACCGTTGCGCGTTCGAGCGGTTCAGGTTATAGTCGCGCTGCGCGCCAGTTTTCGGAGCCACCCATCGAAACTGGTCCTTCGATCTAGGATTCAGGCGGTACCCGTTGTAATCGAAGGTCGAGTAGGCGGTCGCGTTCGAGAACAGAAACACAGGACGGTCCGGTGCGTCGATGCCGAGGAACAGGTTGTTCCTCGAGTGGGTGTTCGAGAAGATGTCGCCGGGCAGCGCTTCGGTGATCATCGTGTTGTGATAGAGCACCATGCCGGTTGGCTTCACGTTGAACTTCAGCCCGCAGCCCGTGGGCACGTGGTAAAGGACGTTGCGGATGTAGTAGGCCGGCCCCCCATAGACCGGCTGTGCGCTCAGCGCGCACTGCGCCGCGTTCACTCCGCGATTTCGCATCACGCGGATGTTGTGCACACCGCCGTCGGCCTCGATGAAGTCATCGGCCATCAGGTGGATGTCGTTATTGTAGAAGTCGATCGCAGAGGCGCGATGACCCTCCTCGCGGTCCGGGGTGCCGTGGGTACAGACGGAGATGCCGTCGTGGAAGAAGGCGATGTAGTTGTGGCTCACCACGTGCCCTCCCCCATAGACCTTAACGGCGTGATAGCTCTTGAGCCGGTTGCCGCCATAGATGCCGGGGTTGTACCAGCCGAGCAGGCGGTAGCGATCGTCACGCCCGAGCATCACGTTGTCGGTAACAAGGAAATCGTGAGAACCGGCATACTGCCCGTTCACCGCGATGCCCACTTCTTCGATGCGGCAACGGCGAACCGTGAGCCCCTTCGCCCCGGCGACATCTTTGATGCCGGCCTGGAAGGCGATGTCGGCGTTCCGGATGGTGAGTCCTTCGAAGATGTGATAGTCGGCGGCCATCACATCGAAGAGCGTGTGGGCGCCATCGCCGTCGAAGATCACTTCGCCGTCGCCGGCGGCGCGGATCACGATCGGGCGCTGCGGTGTGCCCTTGGCCGTCAGGTGGTATGTGCCGTCGAAGTCCAAGCCGGCCGCATCGGAGTATCTCAAGCGGTCTCCCTTATATAGGCCCGCGTGCACCACGATAGTGTCGCCGGACCGGACCCGGCGCTCGCTGAGCACGGACCAGTCTCCGTTGCCGGAGCCGAAGTACGCCTTCTTGAGCCCGGTGAACGAAGGTTCGTCTTTCGGACCGGTCCAGCCGGGAGGATAAACATGAAGCACCCTTCCGTCCTTCGCGGCCCGAGGCTCGGCGCGCGTACGCACCTTCACCGTACTCTCGGCCTCGCCCCGAACCCCGTCCGGATCTTGCATTCGCAACCGGACCTCGTATTCGGTGTCGGGAGCCAGATCGAGGATGCTGCCGGCGAACATCTCCGGGACGGTGTAGTCGACACCGAGGTCCTTGCGCAGCACCTTCTCGCCGCCCATTCGCAATAGCGGCATCGCCTCCTTCCAGGCGCCCTCTCCTACTTCCCGGTAGCTCACCTCCACGGAGGAGTTCCGGTTGTCGTCGCCCGATATCGGCCATTCGAACCCGAGGCAGATCAGCGTCGGCCGCTCGACCACCAACTTGCCTGGACTTACGGCATCAAAAGCTTCCATCCTTGCCGGCGGCCGTTTGACAAAGCGCACATGGCCGAACGATTCCGGTTGATGGAAGTTCGGGCGGTCCGTACGTACGGGTGACCACGTGCTGTACTGGGCGTTCGTTTTCCCGCCTGCCCGGTTCAGGTTGAGCCGCCACTGGTCCCCTTCGGCCGGCGGGATGCGCGGGGCATCCTTGGCGAAGTTGCTGAGCGGGATCGCCAGTTCGAGGGTCCAGTGATCGTCGTCCGGTGAGTCCTGCTTTGCGCGAAGGCCGTGAAGCGAGGTGCGGAGCCGGACGCCGTCGGGCTCCCACTGAAGCGGGCCCTGGTACCAATCGGCGCGGAGGAAGGTGAGCGAGGTGCCGATCACGTTCATCTCAAAGCCGTAATAGTTACTGACCTTGGCGGGGTTCGGGCTCACGAAAATCTCCACGGCGTCGTCGAGCGAGACGGGTCCGTGACGCTCCAATACCTCCGCGGCGATATGTTTGTCGTGGCAGTAGTAGCTGACGTACAGATTCTCGTCGTCCCAAAGGATCTTCGCGACGGTCTGCTCCTTTTCTCCCTCTTTCCACCAGTTGAAATGGAATTCGCCGGTGGCGGGCGCCTGCCGCCACGCGGGCTCATCCAGCTTGCCGTCGACGACGATGCGCCCGGCCGCGCGGTAGATGTCGTAGCGGGGGAGTGTCTGCGCGCTTGACGCGAGGGACAGGGCAGCGAGGAGGAGCACTCGGCAAATCATGATGTCATCATATCCGTGTCGCCAAAGAAAACGGGTATGGCATCATTTGAGGCGATGCACGCACAGCAATCAGTCGCCGCTGTCGCCCTCCTGCTCGCAATCCCGGTTTGGCCGGCCGATCTCCGGATCGAAATCCGCGATGAGCGTGGGCATCCGGCCGCGGCTCGCCTGAAAGTGCACGGCCGCCTCCTGCCGCGCGGTCGAAAGTGAAGGCGTCGACTGGCCAAGGAGCGACATGAGCCGGGACTTTCATTTTGAGCTTCCCGGACCCAGAAGTATACACCAACCATCTGACTCGGACGGGTATTCCAGGGAGACACGAAGTACCCGGACAAAGTGGTGAGCATGTTCGAGCCGCACACGGAGGTGAAGAAGTTGGGGAGGGTGCCGGAGTTGGTGGCGGCAGACGCGGCGTTCTACTCATCGGGCAACAAGAAGGCGCTGGAAGAGAAGGGAGTGCAGAGAATCGCCGTACCCAACCGGCGGACGAAAAGCAAAGACCGGCGAAAGAAACAGAAGGAGAGATGGTTCAAGCAGGGGCAGCGGTGGCGGGCAGGATCGGAAGGACGGATTAGCGTGCTGAAGCGACGACATGGGCTGAATCGATCCCGCTATCGAGGCCCGGAGGGCATCGAGAAGTGGGTCGGATT
The DNA here is from genome assembly GCA_041740335.1 of Bryobacteraceae bacterium. Classification (GTDB taxonomy): domain Bacteria; phylum Acidobacteriota; class Terriglobia; order Bryobacterales; family Bryobacteraceae; genus DSOI01. The sequence continues at coordinate 6,672 of JBGSME010001064.1, forward strand.
GGGTGTGATCGCCGACAATCTGATCACGCTGGGCCGCCTGCTGGCTCCGAAGAAGGTGACGGCATGAGGCATCAGAGCGCGAACCCAGGCACGGGGTCGGATTTCGGCTCGGGAAGCCCCATCGGGGAATCTCGATTTTTGCGCTTCGAGTGTTTTCATGCGCTTGCCAGGGGCGTTTCGTGGATCCCGGTATGCGCCGGCAACATCGAAACGCAGCAGGCCTTGTCCACGCGGCCAATTTTTGCGCCGGAAAGTAACTAATGGGGGGCATATGCTGACATGGACCGGGATATCAACCGGGAACTCGTCCGATCCGGTATGCGAGGCAGCAGAGGCTCCGGAGATCACAAACCGGTGCCGGCGGATCGTTCGATTTGTGCCGGGTCGAACCCTCTTTTATATCTATAGCCCGGACGAATTTCAGCCGCGATGGGCGCAAAACACAAGGGCTCGCGGGATTCGGTGTCCCATGGGAGCTTCAGCATCACAACGCCGCGCACGAACCCGCTCGTCACCCCAACCAGGAAATCGCCATTCCTCCCAGCAACGCGTGCAGGACTAATCGCGAACCCGGTATTCCTTCAACGCGTCCGGGTTGATGTCCAGGCCCAGTCCCGGCAGTTCTGATGCGACGAAGTGGCCGTCGTCGATCCGGTACATTTCCTTCGAGTTGAGCAATTGCAATCCCGGTGCCCACTGCTGCTGGGGAATCAACGGCGGAGAGACCAGCGCCACCTCCTGCCATTCCGCTCCATTCGCGAAACTGGCGTTGAGCCAGCCCGCCAGCCGCAGCGCGATCGTTCCGTGCAGGATCACCGGCACGTGGAATGGTTCGGCAATCATCGCGACCTTGCGGCACAACCAGATCCCTCCGGAGCGCTCTCCTTCCGGCTGAAGAATGTCGTAGGCGCGATGCAGCAGCGACTCGCGAAACCCGTCGAGACCCAGGAAGTGCTCTCCGCCCGTAATGAGAATATCCACATTCGAGGCGAGCTTCGCATGCGTCGCATAGTCATCGATCGCGAACGGTTCCTCGAGCCAAAGCGCGCGGTGGCGTTCCAGACCGCGTGCGACGCGCAGCCCAGTTTCGTAATCCCAGATCTTCTGCCCTGCCGCCTGCGGCGCATACGCTGTACGGTCGAACATGATCTCGAAATCGTTACCCACGGCGGCGCGGATTTCACCGCAGGCCTCCACATCGTCCATCGGATGCGGCCTCCAGGCGCGGATCTTCATCCCCTTGAAGCCCGCCTTCTTCAGCCGCAGCGCCTGTTCGACCTGTTCGCGAAAACTGATGTGAGACTGATCCAGCTTTCCCCTCCAAACGCATGTGATATACGCCTTCACGCGGTTGCTGTTGCCACCAAGGAGCTTGTACACGGGCTGTCCGCAAATCTTTCCGATCGCGTCCCAACAGGCATGTTCGATTCCCGCGAACCGGAGAATGCCCGCTTTCAAAATCTCGTCGATGTTGAACAGATCCTTACCCACAACCATATTCCGCAGCGCCGGCAATTGTGCGGCGGGATAGGCGGCGAACGAATATCCGGTGACTCCGGCATCGGTATGGATCTCCGCCACTGCGTAGCGATTCTGCACTCCGAGCTCTACCTGATCCTTGGGTGCGGGAACCTGAACGGCGTATAGGTCCAAGCCGGTGATCCTCACAGGCATTACGGCGCGCGCAAGCAGCGGAAACGCCGAGGCGGCCAGGAAACAGCGCCGATTCATGTTACGCACGGCGATACTCCCGGATGGCATCTTCGTTCAGGTCCAACCCGAGGCCCGGCAGATTCGGTAATAGAATGTAGCCGTTCTCGATCTTCCACGGCTGTGGCGTCTTCAATAGCTTCACCCCCGGTGCCCACTGTTCGTCCGGCAGATTCGGGCCGCCTATTATCTCCTGCCATTCACAGTTCTGCATGGCGCAGCCGGCCTGTATGTATCCGGCCAATGCGAGCGACGAGTTCCCATGCTGAATGCAAGGAACACCGTAGGACTCGGCCAGTACCGAGATCTTCTTCGCGATCCAAATTCCGCCGCAAATGCGCGTGTCGGGCTGAACAATGTCGTAAGTCTTGTTTTTCAGGAAGTTGTTGAAGTGAAAAACGCTTTTGCCGAGTTCGCCGCCCGTGATATACATATCGATCTCGGCGGCCAGCCGCGCCGGACTTTCGAGATCGTTGCCGTCGAAAGGCTCTTCGAGCCAGTAGGCGTTGTGCTTCTCGAGACCGCGGCAAACGTCACGCGCCGTGGGATAGTCCCAAACCCATCCTGGCCGGACCGCGGTTCGGTCCAGCATGATCTTGAATGACGGTCCGACCGCTTTTCGAATCACGCCCACCGCATCGACATCATCCATCGGACGCGGACGCCACGCCCGGATCTTCATGCCGTGATAGCCGGCGTTCCGCAATTTGACGGCATATTCGGCTTGTCGCTCATAGGGAATGTCGGACTGGTCCTGCTTGCCCGGAAACACGCACGTGCGGTAAACGCGAAGGCGGTCCCGCGCGGCGCCCAGAATCTGCGCCACGGGGCGTCCGGCGGCTTTGCCGATAGCGTCCCACATGGCATGCTCGACGCCTGACCAGATCTGCACACCAGACTCGCCGCGCTGCATCTGGAGGCGCTTCAGATGGCGGTCCACGGCGAATAGGTCGTCGCCTTTCAACAATGGATTCACCCAGGTTCTGAGAATGTCGGCCGGGCATCCGATAAATGAACTGCCGGTGATTCCGGCATCCGTGTGAACACGCGTGATCGAGTAGTTGTAGACGGCCTCCGGATCCGGATTCGCGCCCGGCGGAATGCGGACGGTGAACGATTCGACGTTGGTGATCCTGATGTTCGACGCAGCAGCAAGGCTGGCAGTCGAGGAGAGGACCGATGATAAGAAGGATCTCCGGGAGAGCATCACCCGAGATCATATACCAGCGATGTGAATTCTGGAGCGTCCGCCGCATGTACGAAATAGAAGACGGGTTTCGCAACAGCCGCCGGAACTGGCGGAGAAGATCAAGTGGGACAGTTCAAGGCGGGCAAACCGGGCGGACCGAGGGCGACCATGGCTGAGTTCTGACGAGCAGCCCTGGCTGCTTAACCAGAGAAGTCCCGCACCAACAGGACGCACACGTCCAGATCGAGTGAGCGGACCGCTTCGCCGTTCAAGTGGACCGTCACCGGCTTGAAAGCTTTACGCCCTTTTCGGCAAGATCGCCGCCAAACGGCTGGCCGGCGCAGCCTACGTAAGCTAGCGCCGCGCTGCTTGGACTTCCGCGTTAACGGCCTGGATTAAGGCGCGAATGTAACCATAGCCAAATGCGAACGCCTGGAGTCCGCCCGGATCCCCCGCGTGGCGCGGCATGTGGTCCGGGCAGATCGAGTAGGGGAACCCGGCGTCGCGGAGAATGCGCAGAATCGCGAGGAAGTCCATTGCGCCCTCGTCCGGGTAGACCTCCTCGAAATCGTGGAGAGAACCGTTGATGTTGCGCATGTGGATCTGATGGATCTTGCCGCGCCCGGCGAGGTACCGAACGATCGGCATGATATCCTCCCGTGGGTTCTTCAGCCCCTCGCCCACCGTGCCCAGACAGAGTTGGAAGCCGTTGAACGGGGAATCCACCACGGCTTCGTACCGTTTGATCGCCTCGAAGATCGACGGCGAATCCCAATTGTCGGCGCCCTGGTAGCCGAACGGCAACCCCGGCGGATCGTATGGGTGGCACGCCATCCGTACATCGGACTCCCGCGCGGTGGGGATGACGCCTTTCAGAAAGTAAGTGATCCGCTCCCAGTAATCGCGGGAGTCCACGCGTCCGGCGGCTCCAGGCCGCAGGTCTCGCCAGTCACCCTCCAGCTTGAAACCGGCATAAGTGGACCCACCGCGGCCCGGAGTTTGCCGGTTGCGCCGGATCGGGATCACCGTCCAGTGGTAGGTGATTACCTTCACGCCCACCTGGCCCGCTTTGCGAATATTCCCGCAGATCACGTCGAGTTCCCGGTCCCGCTGCGGGCCCGGCCGTAGTTGGATATAGCCGGCATCCATCCGGATCGCCTCGAAGACCACGCCGGACCGGTCACAGTTATCTCGCATCCGTTGCAGGTCCGCGAGGTCCCAGCCTTCCTTGCGATACGGGATCTGCACGGTGAGATGCTTCACGCCGTGGCGCAGGTTGTACTCGAGGTTCTCCCTGCCGGTCATGTCGGCACCCCTGCCTCCGGCGACACTGTGATAGTCGCCTCCGACATGCATCGCT
>JBGSME010001065.1:0-7179 GCA_041740335.1 Bryobacteraceae bacterium
TGGATGAAGGCGATGATCCCGCACCACTCGATTGCCATCCTGACGAGCGAGCGCGCCCACATATCGGATGCCCGGGTACGGAAGCTCGCCGACGGAATCATCGAAGCGCAGCGTCGGGAGATCGCTGAAATACAGGCTCTGATTTCGGACCTGGAGAACAAGCGCTGACTCTCGGAGGACCTGAAGGCAGGCGGATGGGACGTCGTCACGATTGTGAAACTTCGAGAGTCCCCATCATCCCCAGGTCCTCGTGGTCGAGGATGTGGCAGTGATACATCCGCAGTCCCGGAAACGTGGAAAGCGCAGTACGTACTGCCAGCCTGGAGCGGGCTCTGACCAAGACCGTGTCCTTCCAGGCGGGCACCGGCGCTCCCGCGGTATCGATCACCTGGAATGGGCTGGTGTGAATGTGCATGGGGTGGTCCATCGTCGACGCATTCACGAATTCCCATTGCTCGATGGCATTCAGTGCCGCGCGTAAATCGACGCGATTCGGGTCGAAGCGGCGTCCATTGATCGTGAAAGCCATCCCTCCTCCGCCCATCATCCCCATTGGCTGGCCCAGTAGGAAAGTGCGGAGAACCGACGGAGCGGGAAGCGGGTCGATGCTGGCCAACCTTGCCGGGAGATCCCAGGTTGCCTCCGCCTGCCCCTGGTAGCGCAAGCGGGCCAGCGGGGTGGAGGTTCGTTCCAACCTGCCGAACATTCCCATTCCTCCGCGATCATAAGGCAAGTTCAAGAGCCGATACTCGCCTGGCAGACGATCGCCCCTCACCATGACCTCGACCCGTTCACCGGGCGTCAACAAGACCTCGTCAAGCATCTCGGGTGCGCACAAGATGCCCCCGTCGCTGGCAACCAGATAGAAGGGATGATCCTCGAGCCGCAGCCGATAGAACCGCGAACTCGACGCGTTGACGATGCGCAGGCGAAGCCAGCCGTCTCGCTGAATCGGAAGCTCCGGATTCACCCGGCCCGACACCGTCACCAAAGGGCCCTCGCGGCCGGCCATTTGCTCCATCGGGCTCGGTTCAAGCGGTATGCCACTCCTGCCGATGTCGAAGTCCTGTAGCACTAGGGTCGCTTCGGGAGCTTGACTGATCTCCGGAATCGAATCTGCGTCATTGCGCACGATAATAGCGCCAGCTAGCCCACGCGACACCTGCCTCGCCGCCGCACCGTGTACGTGCGGGTGGTACCAGAAGGTTCCTGACGGATGGCTGTCGGGTATGGTGAACCTGTATTCCAGAGACTCTCCCGGAGGAACTCGGAGCATTACGTTGTCGGCGTTCCCACTCGAAGGAATATGGAGTCCGTGGAAGTGCAGGTTCGTCGTCTCAGATAGCCGATTCCGGAACGAGATCCGGACCTCATCCCCTGCGCGCGCTTCGATGACCGGCCCGGGAATCTGATGATTGAACGCATATAGGAGTGCCGGCGACCCTCCCACCTCGACCCACTCCTGGCCGGCTTCGAGCGACAGCTCCAGTGGACCGCCGCTCGCCGCAGCCGCCCGCTCGGGTCCAAACTGCGAAAGCAGCATTGGAGCGGCGATCCCCGTTCTCAGAAAACGTCTGCGGCTGCATGGGGTCACAAGGAGCCTTCTTTCTCACAACTGAATCCAGAATCGTAGAGTGCAAGCCGGCTTCCATCCGCTGCAACGTGCAACCCGCTTGCCCGCGAGCCCACAGTGCCTCGGTTCGTCCATCAGGACAAGTGCAGTGCCTCAGATGATCCACGCGGCGGAGGCTGGGCGGTCATCCGTTCGCGAAATAACTTCATAGTCGAGTTTGGTATGCACCTTGCAGAACCCCAGGAAGGACGATGAAAAAGCAAAACACAAGCAAGGGCAGCCAGGACCCGCCCAATCCTACATATCTGGATCGTAGTTCTGGCCCGCTGGCCGAACTTGCGCTCGACCTGCATTGGTCCTGGAACCATGCTTCGGATGCAATATGGAGCGCGCTGGATCCTGAAATGTGGGACCTCACGCATAACCCCTGGGTAATCCTTCAGACGGTGTCTCGCCAGAGGCTGGAGACTGTCGCCGCCGATCCCAAGTTCGAGGCCCGCGTAAGCGCTCTCCTGGACGCCAGGCAAGCCAATCTAGCAGCGGACCGATGGTTTCAATCCGCTCATGCCGGATCAGATCTCACGTCAGTTGCCTACTTCAGCATGGAGTTCATGTTGAGTGAAGCGCTCCCGATCTATTCTGGCGGGCTTGGGAATGTGGCGGGAGATCAACTGAAAGCCGCAAACGACCTCGGAGTTCCTGTGATCGGCGTTGGGCTGCTCTACCAACAAGGGTACTTTCGTCAAGAGTTCGATGCGAACGGCGCTCAGCAAGCGGTGTATCCATTCAACGATACCGGCCAACTTCCCATACGTCCCTTGCGCGGCCCCGACGGGGAGTGGCTTCGCCTCAAGCTTTCGCTGCCGGGTGGCGACCTATGGATTCGGACGTGGGAAGTTCTGGTTGGCCGGACAAGGCTGTACTTACTTGACACCAACGATCCTTCGAACCTTCCTCACTACCGGGGCATAACGAGCGAATTGTACGGAGGAGGGCCTGAGTTACGGTTGCGGCAGGAACTCGTCCTGGGAATTGGAGGCTGGCGCTTGCTCCGTGCGCTGGGTCTCAGGCCTGAAGTGTGCCACCTGAATGAGGGACATGCCGCCTTTGCGGTGCTCGAGCGTGCGCGTTGTTACATGGAGGAACAACACCAGACGTTCGGCCTTGCACTGGAGGTCACCAGAGCCGGCAACTTATTCACTACCCATACTCCGGTTGAAGCGGGTTTCGATCGCTTTCCCTCGGAACTGGTGGACCGGTACCTCAGCGCCTATGCGGAAAAGCAACTGGGGATCTCGATCGCGGAAGTGCTTGCCCTGGGGCGGCTGGATCCGAAAGATGCGGCTGAACCATTCAATATGGCGTATCTGGCGGTGCGAGGAAGTTCACACGTGAACGGAGTGAGCCGTTTGCACGGCGAAGTAAGCCGCCGGATCTTTCAACCCTTGTTTCCTCACTGGCCCGAGGCAGAAGTGCCCATTGGCCATGTCACCAACGGCGTGCATATGCCGACATGGGATTCAATACCATCCGATGCGCTTTGGACTTCGGTATGCGGCAAAGATCGCTGGAGAGGCGATTTGGGATCGGTCCACCAGGACATTTACACCGCGAAGGATGAAGAACTTTGGCGGATGCGCGCCGAGGAGCGTATGTGCCTCGTCGAGTGCGTCCGAAAACGCCTGGTGCGCCAACTAAATGGCCAAGGAGCGCCGGCAGAAGACATCAACGCCGCCGCGACGACTTTCGACTCTAACACTTTGACACTGGGTTTCGCCCGCCGCTTCGCGACTTACAAGCGGCCCAACCTGTTGCTGCGCGACGCGGACCGGTTTGCCCGTCTGCTCAATGATCCCCAGCGGCCCGTCCAACTCGTGGTGGCAGGCAAGGCCCATCCGAATGACCATGAGGGACAAGCGATGATCCGCGAGTGGATTCAGTTCAGCCGGCGGTCGGATGTGCAGTCGCGCGTGGTGTTCCTGAGTGACTATGACATGCTGCTGGCCGAACTTCTTGTCCAGGGTGTGGACGTCTGGATCAATACGCCCCGGCGGCCTTGGGAAGCCAGCGGAACGAGTGGAATGAAGGTGCTAGTGAACGGAGGGCTGAACCTGTCGGCGCTGGACGGCTGGTGGGCCGAAGCGTATGCCCCGGAGGTCGGATGGGCGATCGGCGACGGTCAGGAACACGGCAATGACCCGGAATGGAATGAGGTCGAGGCGCGGGAACTGTACGGACTACTCGAGGACAAGATCGTGCCCGAATTCTACACTCGGGATACCCGAGGGATCCCCAACTCCTGGATCGAACGTGTCCGGCAAAGCATGGCTCGGTTGACTCCGGCATTCTCATCCAATCGTACGGTTCGCGAGTACACAGAGAAATACTATTTACCCGCAGCGAGCGCCTACCTGGCACGTGCGGCAGAGAGTGGCAGTTCGGCATCGAAGCTGCTGGAGTGGTCGGCTAGCGTAGCGCGCCATTGGGCTGGCCTACGATTCGGCCCATTGACCGTTCAGGAGGAGGGGGGAGACACCCTATTCGAAGTGCAGGTTTACTTGGATGAACTCAAGCCGGACTCCGTGCGAGTGGAATTGTACGCCGATGCGCAGCCTGGCGAAGTTCCAGTGCGAGAGCGGATGGTCCGTGGCAAAGCCCTAGTGGGCGCGGCAAACAGTTTCGTCTATTCTGCTCGCTTACCGTCGAAACGCCCTGCTGGTGACTACACGCCTCGCATCGTGCCATCGGCGGACGGGGCATTGATTCCGATCGAAGCAAGCCAGATCTTATGGCAGCGCTAAAAGTGGGTAGGGGATCGCCGTTGCCGCTGGGCGCCACAGTTCGGCCTGAAGGAATCAACTTTGCAATCTTCTCGAGGCATGCAACGCAGGCAACTCTGGTCCTGCTGCAGCCGGGCGATGAGCCCGCGTCAATTGAGTTGAAACTGGACAGCCGCGTCAATCGAACTGGCGATATCTGGCACACTCTTGTCCGGGGTCTCGCGCCCGGCGTCCTGTACAACCTTCGCATCGCCAGGCACCCGTGCCCGAACCCGGCTGTCTATCGTTGTGACCCGGCGGCGGCTCTGTTGGACCCTTACGCGAGAGGCGTCACGGTCGAGAACAACGAGTCATCACGAAGATGGGGCGCGGTGCCGGTCGACAAGTTCGACTGGGGATTGGACCAACCGCTCAGTTACCCATTGGCCGATTCGATCATCTATGAGTTACACGTCCGCGGATTCACCCAGCATCCCTCGTCGGCGGCCGAACGCCCTGGGACGTTCCTGGGTCTGACCGAGAAGATACCGTACCTCAAGGAACTCGGCGTCACTGCCGTTGAACTGCTGCCCGTTCACGACTTCGAGGAGACATTCTGCGATCGCGTCAATCCAGCCACCGGCGGCCGGCTACGAAACTATTGGGGATACGATCCGATCTCGTTCTTCGCGCCCAAATGTTCGTACTCTGCAGAACCGCGGCCGGCCGATGAATTTAGGGAGATGGTGAAGCGGTTTCATGCTGCCGGAATCGAAGTCATCCTCGACGTTGTATTCAATCACACGGCGGAAGGCGACGAGCACGGTCCGACGTTCTCATTCCGCGGGATTGACAATCCGGTTTACTATCTCGTCGATCCGGAAACCGGCGCATACCGGAACTATTCCGGATGCGGGAACACGCTCAATTGCAACCATCCCGTGGTGCGAAGTCTGATCCTCGATGCTCTCCGCTATTGGGTTACTGAGATGCATGTGGACGGATTCCGATTCGATCTGGCGTCGATACTGGGCAGGGGGCGGGACGGTAGCGTCTTGGCCAGCCCGCCGCTGCTGGAGAACCTGTCGGCCGACCCCGTCTTGGCGAATACCAAGCTGATCGCCGAAGCTTGGGATGCTTCGGGGCTGTATCAAGTAGGATCGTTCCCCGCCTGGGGCCGCTGGGCCGAGTGGAACGGGCGCTTCCGTGACGATCTGCGGAGATTCGTCAAGGGGGATCCAGGGATGGTGCCCGCCTTGGCGGCGCGCTTGTGTGGGAGCCCGGACCTGTATCAGACCAGCGAACGGCAGCCCTATCACAGCATCAACTTAGTTACCTGCCACGACGGATTCACGCTGGCCGATCTCGTGGCTTACAACGAGAAACATAACCAGATGAATGGGGAGAACAATCTGGATGGGTCGAACGAGAACCTGAGTTGGAATTGCGGCGTCGAGGGGCAGACTGATTCAGCGGAGATCCTGAATCTACGCCGCCGGCAGGTCAAGAACTGTGCCACTCTCCTGTTGATGGCTCACGGCGTGCCGATGATACTCGCCGGCGATGAGTTTGGCCGGACTCAACAAGGCAATAACAACGCCTACTGCCAGGACAACGAAGTAAGTTGGATCGACTGGACGCTCAAAGAGAAGAACGCCGGCCTGTTCCGATTCTTCCGTCTCTTGATCGCCTTTCGTCATCGCCACGCCGCCCTTCGTCGCGTCAGCTTTGTCCCGCTGCCTTGCTGCCCGCGCATCGAATGGCACGGTGTGAAACTCGGTTGCCCGGACTGGTCCTGGGACTCACGTTCGCTGGCCATGCATCTGTCGCTTCGCGATGAAACCGGCGCCGAGGAAGATGTCTATCTGATCGCCAACGCGCATTGGGAACAACATGCCTTCGAGATTCCTTTCCTCGTCAATCGCCGCTGGGTACGGTTTGTGGATACCTCGCTCGAACCTCCGAACGATGCCGCCGAAGACGAGGCCAGCGCCTTCGCGGTCGGCAATACCTACAACGCCGGACCCAGGTCGGTTGTTGTGCTCGTGGCGAGGTAAGGAGCATCAGAGCGCGGCTGCCCTATTTGAGGCAGTAGCCGTTCGATTTGCGGAGCCTGGGCAGGCGGCGTCCGACGCGAAAAATGAAAATCCGCCTGGAAGTCATTGAATTGCCGACATCGGCGGATTCGGCTCCGAACCTGCACTATCGGCACTGAAGTCCAGAACTTTGGTGGCACCCACGATTCGCTGCCATCCACGCAGGCGAATAGGAGACTATGAACATGTTGAACAATCGCATTGGAAGATGGTCTTGGTCAGGGTTGGCTGTAATTGCGACCCTGGTCCTGATTGGAGCCTCGGCTCAACTGACCGCCGCCGGGGCTGGTGACCTACTGAGCAAGGCTGAGCTGAAGGCGCTGTTCGCCAAGGCAGAGACGCCTGCCGATCACATGAAGCTGTCGCGGCACTATACGGCCAAGGCGGAACAACTCGAGGCCGAAGCAAGGGAACACGAAGAGCTGGCGAAAGAGTACAAGGGGCATGCCACCGTGCACGGAGTCAAACATCCGATGAGCGGCCAGACGAGCGAGCACTGCGAACTCTTCGCCCAGCAGTTTGCCAAGGCGGCCAAGGAGGCCCGCGCCATGGCGGCGGCTCATGAGAACATGGCAAAGCACGAACACAAATAGCGCCGGTGAGATCGCCGATTGCTTGACGGCTGGCGGCGGCGTGCGGTCCTGTCTCGGCGCCGCCAGCTTCTATTTGAATAAAGGGTGACATGTTACAGTCCGATCGGGCACGGGTACTACTGATTGTTCTAGGGATAGCGCTGGTCTCGTTGGGGCAC
>JBGSME010001066.1:0-2820 GCA_041740335.1 Bryobacteraceae bacterium
CGGGGACCGGGTCCAGGCAGCGGCGTATCGCCGAGCGAAACGGTTCTTTCACGTCGATAGCCGCCGGCCGTGATTCCAGCCGCGTCCGCCAGCCGGCGTGGTCGGCAAACGGTCTCCGGCCGCAGGACATTTCATGAAGAAGCACGCCGAGCGCGTAGATGTCGCTGCGCACCGAAGAGCGCTGTCCCCGCCATAACTCCGGCGCGAGATAAGCTGGCGTTCCACGCGCGGCGCTGGTGAACAGATCGCCGCCGTGGGCGATCCCGAAGTCCATGATCACCGCACGAGCGCCGCCGGCGGCGTCGCGGGTGAGCATTACGTTTGATCCCTTCAGGTCCCGGTGTACGATACCCTGCGCGTGAACGGCCTTCAAGCCAGCGCAAACCTGCCGGATCAGATCCGCGCCTTCACTCGACTGGAGCCATCGCTTTGGCACGCCGTGCTCCATGCGCGCCGCTAGCGTCTCGCCGTCGATGAACTCCATGGTGAGGAAATCGACTTCCCCAGTCAGGGTGGCTTCGGTGTGGACCTCGAATACGCGGCACACGTTGGGATGCGTCACCTGTAGCGCCTTCACCGCCTCTGGCGAAAGCCGGCGCCGAAACTCGAATCGCGGACACTTGATCGCGATCCGGTGGCCGAGCTTCACGTCAAGCGCTTCGTAGACCACACCCATGCCGCCTTCCCCGGCCAGCCGCATCACCCGGAAACGGCCGTGCAGGAGTTCGTCGCCTGGCAAAAACGGCTGGTCGATCCGTTCCCGCGGAACCACCGGCGCGAGAAGAAACCCGTTGAGCCGGACTTCCCACTCCACCCGGCGGCGCACTTCGGCAAGCAAAGGCGCGTCGTGAGCGCACGCTTGCTCCACAAACTCGGCGCGCTCCGGGCCGGGACGTGACATGGCGGCTAGGAATAGCGTGAGGACTAGTTCGTCGCGGGCCGGCTGGCCGGTTGGGTGGGCTTCCATTGCTGTGCCTCCGCGCGCTCGAATAGCCAAATGCGCGCGTCCTGCCACTTCGCCTGCATGGTCCGCAGCGGCAGCCCGAGGACCTCCGCGGTCTCTTCGTCGGTCATCCCGAAGAAGAACTTGAGCTCCACGATGGAGCATTCCACCGGCATGGTCTCGCGCATCCGTTCGAGCAACTCGTCGATCGTTAAGGCGAGATCGCGGTTGTCGTGGCGGGCGGCGGCCCCTTCCGGCAGGCCATCCAGCGGTAGAATCACGGCATCGGGGCGGCGGCGCGCATAGTCAATCAGTTCCCGTCTCATCGCTCTCGCCGCAACAGCGAAGAAATGTGCCCGATCCCGCAAAGAAAGTTCCGCACCGGCCAACCGGATATATACTTGGTTGACAAGTTCTGTTCCCTGGAGTGTGTGATTGCGGCGTTCGCCGCCGAGCAGATGCTGAGCCAGCCGCCGCAGTTGCGGCATCACAATCTCGAACAGGCGGTTTTCCGCCTCTTTGTCGCCGGCGCGGACGCGCTCGAGCAAGGCCGTTACTTCATGTGGCGGAGCCAAATTTACACGCTCCTGGGAGGGGCTCTACGCGAGACTAAGATACCGCCCCTTCGGAATAGCGCCGATTATATAACATGGGAACACGCTGGGGTGCGACAGATTACTGGTGGAGAAGGCGCTATCGCTGCGGAGGTTGCTCCAGTTCGACGCCGTTGTTAGTTAACCGATTCCCAAACACAGCGAGCCGTCACGGCGTCAGATCGGGCTACCGATCGCCTTACGAGCAGAGGTTAGAAACTTGCCAGACTGTCCAGAGGGCATTTGCGTGAAAAGCGCCGCTACCATGCGGCGCTGCTTGTCCACTAGAAGTTGAGTGCCATACGCGCCGCCATGGCCGAATAGCGCGACTTGCCCGGAAGCGTCGAACTCCATCCGCCGCCAAGCGAGCCCGTACTCTTCGCCGGCTGCGCCCGTCTGGCGCGATTGCATCTCAGCGATGGAAGCACGAGACAGAATCCGATGACCATTGCCGACGCCATCGTTGAGGTGCATTTCCAGGAAGCGGACGGCATCGCCGGCGGTGGCATAGAGCCCGCCGGCGGCCAGCACGAAACCATCGCTGCGAGGACCACGGCGCCCCGGCAACTCCATCACAGCCGGCATCGCCTGGAAACTACCGCTAGCGGTGCGCCTGTAGATCTGGGGAACCCTTGCCGAGAGGTCCTGTTTCGAACGAAAAGCCGTCTCTTTCAACTCCAAGGGGTCGAGCAGGACTTTCCTCATGTACTGTTCGAAGTCCTGCCCGGTGATCTTCTCGGCGATGCCCGCGGCGACGCAGAAAGAGGCGCCGCCGTAGGAGAACTTCGTTCCTGGCTTGTAGGCGAGCGGCACCTTGACGATCAACGCGACAGCGTCGCGGAGCGGGCGGTCGAAATTCCGGATCGCGTCCAGCGTCGCTGGCAGCGCGTCGTTGCCGAAGATCCCGGAAGTATGAGAGAGAAGCTGGCGGATGGTGGACTCTCCCGCAAACTCCGGATAGAACTTTCGAACGGGATCGTCGAGCTTGAGTTTGCCCTGATCCACCAGCGTGAGGATCGTGGTTGCCGAGAACGGTTTGGTGCTGGAAGCAATCATGAAGATGTCGCTGGTCCGCATGGGACGTTTCTCTTCGATGACAGCCCACCCCGCAGCCTCTTCCACAATGTTTTTTCCATCTTTGCGCACGATGACAACCCCGCCTGGGATCTGCCCGGCGTCAACTGCATCGCGCAAGGATTGCCTGACGGCGGCGGCCGGGTCAGCGGCCCGGGCAACGGCGGCGACAATGCCCGCTACGCCTGGAAAAAGGTTCCGGCGCGTGAT
>JBGSME010001067.1:0-6229 GCA_041740335.1 Bryobacteraceae bacterium
CGATGTGATCGTGACCAGCGCCAAAACGGCCATCACGAACAAAGACGGCGAAACCTCAGGTTACGCCATCACCGTGCAAGAGCAAGACGCGGGTCCGTTCTCAGGCATCTACGTTTATATGTTTGCTGACATTGCCGAAGAGCTCACGATTGCGCCGGGCGATATCGTCAGCCAAGAACGGCAACAAGGCGGCGGCGCGCGAATTGCTGCGCGAACTGCTCGACATCGATCCGGAAAACGAGCCGGCGTTGCTGCTGGCGGCCGATGTCGCGGCGACGACGGCAGACGCGGAGGCGTATCTTTCAGAAGCCCTGCGCGTGAACCCTTCGAATCCGCAAGCGATGACGAGCCTTGCGCTGCGTCGACTGTCGTTGGGGACGATGGACAGCGAAGAAGTGGCTGTTGACGCCCCGTCGCCTTCCGGCGGAACGCGTGCACCGGCGGCGACCCAGGACGCCGGTCCGGTGCAATGGGTGTGTCCATTGTGCGACGAAGGGGCGAGAACACGGGAGCAGATTCGATGCCCGAATTGTGGTGCGATCCTCGCCATTGAGAATCTGGACCGGCTTCACGCCAATCGCGGAGCCGATGAGCAGAAACTGGTGGCGGCGCTCGAACGTTGGAAGGCGCGTGCCGTTGTCGATACCCGTTTTGAGACGAATCTGAACGTGGCGCGGGCGCTCATGAATCTGCATCGTTCCGCCGAAGCACTCGCGTATCTGCGGGCCGCGTGCCGAGCCAATCCGGTGGCTACCGGATTGAAGATGCTGTATGACCTGCTGGAACGGCGTCCGGTGGTGCTTGCCGTCGACGAAAGCCCTACTGTGCGCAGCATCATTTCGATTCTGGTGGGGCGAGCCGGATACCTTGTGCTTACCGCCACCGACGGGTTGGAGGCGTTAGCTCTGCTTGACGGATGGACGCCGGCCCTCATCTTCGTCGGCGTGGAGATGCCCCGCATGGATGGATACGAAGTGTGCCGGGCTACCCGGCATCATCCGCAGTTGGCGGAGGTGCCGGTGATTATTCTGTTCGACAAGGACGGGTTCTTCGTAAAGGTGAAGGGAGCAATGGCTGGTGCGACGGACTACCTGGTGAAGCCGGTGGAAGAGACGGAGCTGATGAAACTGATGGTCCGGTATGCACCGAAGGCGGTCGCCTCGGGCGTCTAGTACCTGATTCTATTGGGTACTGTGAAGTTTCTACTAGGGAAGATTTGCCGTACTCCCCCCAAACGAAGGAGCGGCCGACTTGACCTAAGCCTTTCGTTTTGTGTATCTTTCTATGAATCGAAGGCTTGGCATGCGAATTGCCAGTAAGAGTACGACAGGGATGCCAGCCCATTTGAAAACGGCACTCTGAAGAAAAATTTCGATTGGGAGTCCTCCGACATGGCGCTCAGCAATCAGATCGACCTGGATCTAGAAATGGAACTCGACACCGAGAGCCTGAACGAAACGTCGCCCATAGTGGCGAATCGCATCATCTATGGAGTAGCCCTTGGCGCACTGGCTGGAGCTGCGATCGTAGGCTTGGGGCCGGTGCCGCCTCTCGGCGGGCTGGACCAGCTTGTGAATACTGTTACCGGGCGAGCCCTACTGGTGCTGGCCGGCGTTGGAGCCGGTGGCGCGGTAGGTGCATTGTCGGGTCTGATCCGGGGAGCCGGGCGCGATCTGACGGCGCGGCGTACGGACCGAGCCCTAGTGTAAGCCTTTTTAGCCCCTTCCGACGAGCGGCATCGTGGTCGCCATGATCGTGATGAACAGGACGTTGGCGTCCAGCGGCAAACTGGCCATCTGAACCACGGCATCGGCCACGTGCTTGGCATCCATTCGAGGTTCCACCATCGTCGTTCCGTTGGCTTGTGGAACCCCGGCCGTCATGCGCTGCGTCATTTCCGTGGCCGCGTTACCGATGTCGATCTGCCCGCATGCGATGCCATGCACGCGGCCGTCGAGCGCAATGGATTTCGTGAGTCCGGTAATCGCGTGTTTGGTGGCGGTGTAGGGAGCCGAGTGGGGGCGCGGCGCGTGTGCGGAAATGGATCCATTGTTGATGATCCGCCCGCCTTGCGGAGACTGTGCTTTCATTATCCGAATGGCGTGCTGTGCGCACAGGAACGCGCCGGTGAGATTCACGCCCACTACCGCCGCCCACTGTGCGAATGGCAGATCTTCCATGGGTACGGCCGGCGCATTGATGCCGGCGTTGTTGAACAGCAGATCCAGGCGTCCGAATTCTTCGCCGACGCGTGTGAACAGCGCCTCCACCGCGCCGGGGTCCGAGACATCGGCGGGGACCGCGAGCATCCCGCTCCCCATGGAAGCCGTCTTCTCCAGTTCCAGCGCGCGGCGCCCGGTGATCGCCACACGCCAGCCCTTCTCCGCGAGCGCCAATGCGGTTGCTCGTCCAATCCCACTGCCGGCGCCGGTTACCAGCGCGGTTTTTTCGTTGGTCATCGAACTATGTTCTCAAAACACCAGCTTCAGCCCAAGCTGCAACTGCCGCGCCGCGGTAGCGGTGGTGGTGATACGTCCGGCTGACCCTACCGCGCCGGTGCTCGAAAACACGGTACGGCTGGAGGGAATCGAAAAGTTGGAACGATTCATCGCATTGAACAACTCGCCGCGAAACTGCACTGCCACCCGTTCGGTGATGGCGAACCGCTTGTTCAACGAAAAGTCGACCATCGCCAGTCCAGGCCCGATCAGCGTATTCCGGCCGAGGTTCCCGTAGAAACCGGCTTCCGGTAGTGCGAACGCGGTGGGATCGAAATAGCGATCGGGCCCGCCCACGATCGGATTGGTGGAGCGTCCGGCGACGAGATCCGGGCGCTGGGGCGATGTCCCTGCCTGGAACCGCGCGCGGGCGCGATCGAATCCGACCACTACGGAAAACGGATTGCCCGAAGACATGGTGGTGATCGCATTCCACTGCCATCCGCGGCCGAGCCAGCGCGGCCCGGGCATGTCTGGCACGTCCCAACTCCAGTAAGTGACAAAGTAATTCCTGACGTCGTAGTTCGACAATCCGCGCTCGGCCTTGCGGCTGTCAGGATCCTGCGGCAAATCGTTGTCGCCGCCCTGCGTTACCGTCACCGATCCATCGTCGATATTGCGCGCGAACGCGTAGTTGACACGAAGCATCAGTCCCCTTGCCAGCCGCTGCAAGTAGGACAGTTGCAGTGCGTTGTAGACAGACTGGCCATCGGTGGTCTTGTACCGGACGCCGGTGAGGTTCGGATTGCGGTTGGTGGAATCGGCGGGAAAGAACTTGCGTCCGTCGGCGAGGATTATGCCAGGCGCCTGATTACCGTCGATGAAGCGAACCAGATGCACGCCGCGCTGCCCTGCATAACTCGCCGTAACCACGCTCGATTGGCCCAACTGCCGTTGTACCGTGAAGTTGTACTGCATGGTGTATGGATTCGAGGGCTGATAGACAAGCACGTCCTGGCGTCCTAATACGAATCCGGGGCTGCCCACCAACTGCTCGGCCCTGGGAAAGACCGGATTGCGGATGCTGCCCAGCGTATAGAACGGCGCAAGGCGATTGCCGGCGTTGGCGTAGAAATCCGTCCACACCGGATCGAAGAAGATCCCGAAGCCGGAGCGGATGCTGGTGCGGCCGTCGCCGAACGGGTCCCACGCGAGGCCGGCGCGTGGGGCGAAGTTCCGGTTGGACGGATTGGTGAACATGGGGCCCACTGTGGTGGTGGAGTCCTGAAGGAAGTCGCGAAAATTCGCCGACAAGCCGTTGGATTCGTTCGGAACCGTGACGCGTTCATAGCGAACCCCAAGGTTCAACGTGACGCGCGAAGCGACGCGGATGTCGTCCTGCAGATACGCCGCGGTCATGCTCTGGCGCCAGTTGCGATTGAGCTCGGAATCGGGAAGCGTGAGTTCCACCGACGCGGGGATGGCGCGCAGAAAGTTCGTAAGTCCGTTGAACTGATAGAAGCCGAACGGTGACTGCGGGCGGCTGGTCGACAGCCGGTAGAAGCGGTGATCGAATCCGATCTTTAACGAATGCCGGCCCTTGGTATAGGCGACGTCGTTGGTGAGTTGATAGAGCGAGTAGTCCGAAAACGATGGCCCGAAGCGGCTCGGCCCGATGGCGAACAGTCCGGTTACCGAGATCTGTCCGAGCGGGCGCCCTGGGAAAAACGACAGCGACGGGTCCACGGTTCGCAGGAATGTGTTGGCGCTCTCCGAATTGGATTGGTTCACGCTGAAGCGCAAGGTATCGAGCAGGCTCGCGTTGAATAGGTGCGTTGCTTCTGTTGTGAAGAATTGATTGCGCGAGAGGCTGTCGGCGCGCACGAGCTCGATCCCATCGGGGACGGCGACGGTGGCTTTGTCGCGAGTGTACCGGGCGAAAATCGACGTGCTTGCCGAGAAGCGATGGTCCACCCGTCCGGTGAAGAAGTTCTCGCCGGTCGATTGCGACGTCGCCGAAAAGTACTCTCCGGTGCCGTCGCCAAAGCTACGGTCATTGGGGAGCGGGACAAGATCGAGATAGGCGGGGACCGATGGATCGACCGTGACGCGCGATCCATTCGGGAAGATGCCGCGGCGGGCATCGGCGTCAGGCACCACGGTGCGCCGTGTGACGCCCAGACGCCGGCGAAGGCCTTCGTAGCTGGCGAGGAAGAACGTGCGGTCGCGAAGGATCGGCCCGTCCACTTCCACACCGAACTGGTTGCGGCGGAACGGCGGCTGGCTTGCGCCATCGAAGAAGTTGCGCGCGTCAAAGGCGCTGTTGCGGACAAATTCGAATACCGATCCGTGGAGCGCGTTGGTGCCGGATCGAGTAACCGCGCTGACCACTCCGCCCGCGCTACGGCCGTAGACGGCGCTATAGGCGTTGGTGAGCACACGGAATTCCTGGAGTGTATCCACGCCAAGCAGCACGCCCGCTGCGCTGCCCGGCGTATTGTTGTTGGAATCGTTGATGTCGCTGCCGTCCAGCAGGAAGCTGTTCTGGCTGGGACGATTGCCGCCGATCACCAGCTTGGTGCCTGGGCCGCCGGAATCCGACGACCGGCGTGACGGAGCAACACCCGGTTCGAGCAGCGCCAATTGAGCAAAATCGCGGCCGTTCAAAGGTAGTTCACGAATGGCCCGCGTCTCCATTACGCCGGAGAGCGACGTGTCCTGAGTTTCCACCAGCGGAGCGTCGGCGGTAACCACCGTTTCCGAATTGACCGCGCCCAGCGCAAGCGTAAGATCCACGCTCGCGGCGCGTCCTACATTGAGAACAATACCGCGCCGGCGTTCCATGCGGAAGCCTTCGTGGCGCGCCGTCAGTTCGTATTCGCCGGGCATCAGACGTGCAAAGCGGTAGCCGCCCGCCTCATCGGTGCGAGCTTCGCGGCGCGCGCCGGTGGCGATGCTTTCGATGGTCACGGTGGCGTCGTGGAGCACGGCGCCGGTCTGATCGTGGACGGACCCGGCCAGTTCCGCCGTGTTGATCTGGGCCATCAGCGGAGTCGCGAGAATTGCAAGCAGGCAGAGGCTAGTTCGCACGGCGCCCTCGCATCATCACGATGGACTTGCCATCCTTGCCGGACTCGGTCCAGGCCACAAAGATACGTCCCGGCGCCTCATAGGCAAAGTCCGGATAGGCGACGCTCGCCCCGGCGTGGCCGAGTTTCATGAGCGGAGACAAAACGCCCGCCGCGTCGAACTCCCGGTAGTAGGCATCGAGCGGACCCCAACCGTCCCCCTGCTTCGCGTCGCGGCCCTGGAACACCAGCGCCACGCGATCGCCGGCCGCCTCGAGCACTGGGTGATTGGGATCGAGCACCGCGTCACCGGAAACGTCGACCCGGTTGGAGAACGTGGCGCCGCCATCGTCGGACCACGCGAGGTACAAGCGGGGCTGTTTCTCGCGTACTGTGTACCAGGCGACGAAAAGCCGGTCGCCGGCGGTGGCCATCGCTCCTCCCGAGTGCGGGCATCCGTTGATGGCCCAGTGGTCTTCGGCTACTTGCGCCGGAGTGCTCCAGGTTGCGCCTTCATCGGCGGATGCGGCGACAAACACATCGCGCACGCTGCCTTCGAGAACACCGCGCCAGGTGACGAACATCTTGCCCTTCGCGGAAAAGGCGATGTTGGGCCGGCAGCAGGGGCACACGTCGAGCGAGACACGCACCGGCGGATCGAACGTGGCGCCCTTGTCTCTCGATCGCGCGATGTAGACCGCCGAGGTGCCGGGGCGGCCCTTG
>JBGSME010001068.1:0-1824 GCA_041740335.1 Bryobacteraceae bacterium
AGGCCGGCAAACGTGAGCGCGTCCGCATCGAGTACACCGTCGGCGACATGACCGTCGAACCCGGCATGGCTATCGAGATCTGGAAGCACTTCACCAGCGACGTTGAAGAGTTCCAGGTAACCGATGCGTCAGAGCCCGCCCACTTCTCCGTGCAACTACCGTCATCGGGCGTAAAGGTAACTCCAGTGAAGTGGACAAACTGGGAGCAGCGGAACACGCCGGCGGTTTTTCCCTATCGCAAGACGGCCGGGATCGCGGTCGATCGCGGGCAACTGAAGAAGGGCGACCGCGTGGTGTTTGACCTCGGCGGCGGCAAGGGCGTCCGGATGCAGTTCTACGAGGAGAACCTGTTCAACTTCCGTGTGGTGATCACCAAGAACGGATTGCCGGGCGGCTACGCGGGCGACGCGATCCTCCGTGTTGTGGGCGGGCCGCTGAAGCAGCTCCGAGTGGCTGCCCCGTCGATTGTGAAGGCGGGCGAGACGTTTCCCATCGAGGTGGTCCCGATGGACGAATGGGTTTCGCTTGCGCGCAATTCCACCGGACTCACCTTGCGCCTCGCCAACGGGCAGGCCGGCATCAAAGGCGGGACCTTCCGCTACGAACAGCCTCTGCTGCACTACGTCGCCCGCGACATTCGCGCCGATCAGGAGGGCGTGCTCCGCGTCGAGGTACAAACTGCCGATGGGCGCTTCCGCGGCGTTAGCAATCCGGTGTGGGTGGAGCGCGATCCGTTACGCCGAGTCTACTTCGGCGAGTTACATCAACATACTTACTTGCATGACGGCCGGGGCGTGTTCGACGAGCTTTATCTTTATGGGCGGCGCGTGGGCCTGCTCGACTTTGGCTCCGTGACACCCCATCACATGCCGATGTCGGTTTCCGGACCATCGCTGTTGACCGGGAAGCAGTATCCCGTGGAGGCGTGGCCGGAACTGAAGGCCTCCACGAAGAAGTTCAACGGATGGCAGGAATTCGTATCGATCTCCGGCTACGAATACAGCGTTGGCACCGCGGCCGGGGGCCATCACAACGTGTTCTACAACGCCGACGACGCCAAGACGGCCATGGAGCTGGATCCGAAAAATCCCATGGCGCCGATCGGCAAGATGCTCGAGACCGTGAAGATGGCCAAGGTGCCAACGTTGGTGATCCCGCATATTGGCGGCGGCCCGCCGGACTGGTCCCATCCCACCGATCAACGTATCGAGCGTCTGTTTGAAGTGGCCAGCGTTCACGGTGTCTTTGAAGAATCGTGGCGCGCCCATCTCGACAACGGCCTTCGGCAAGGAGTGATCGGCGCGGGCGATACGCATACGACGTCGATGGGAATTGCGTATCCGGGGATCATCTACGTTAACCAGAACGCACTCGCCGGCGTCTGGGCCCAGAACAAGAGCCGGCAGTCGATCTGGGACGGGCTCTATGACAGGCGCACCTTCGCTACCACGGGCAATACCCGGATGGTTGCCGATCTGCACGTCAACAACGAAACAATGGGCGGCGAGATCGCCGCCGCCGGATCGAAGGGCGCAAGAATCGACGCTCGCGTTTCCGGCACCGCGCCGC
Organism: Bryobacteraceae bacterium; assembly: GCA_041740335.1. Classification (GTDB taxonomy): domain Bacteria; phylum Acidobacteriota; class Terriglobia; order Bryobacterales; family Bryobacteraceae; genus DSOI01. The sequence goes on from JBGSME010001068.1 coordinate 1,570, forward strand.
TGCTCAAAGTCGAGCTGATCCGTAACGGAAAAGTCATCCACGCCTCCACCCCGGCGCGGGCATCGGGTTCACTTGCCCGCATTGTGTGGGGCGACAACCTCTATCAGCGCCGCGCGGCCACCGGTTTGCGCAAGGGTTCGCTGCGCGCGACCTCGGGCCGCCTCCGCCTGATCGAAGTGGTGAATCGTGACCAGGGCTTCGAAACCTTCGGGCAGCGAGGCGACGCGATTGAATGGGAATCGGCCGCGGTGTCGG
>JBGSME010001069.1:0-2428 GCA_041740335.1 Bryobacteraceae bacterium
GGATTGGACCCGGCGCGCCGACGCCCTCCATCCGGCCTTCCGCTTGCGCGCCCTCGCTTGGGCCCTACTGCTTCACGGCCAGTTTAAGGAGGCCGTGCCGTACCTGGAACAACTCGTCGCCTCCGCGCCACTCGCGGACTACTCGCAGTTCAAGGCTCTCGCCGGTTGGGCAAGCCTCGAATCCGGCGACACCGCGCGCGCCAAAACGCTGCTCGCCCTGTGGCCCCTTCCGTCAAGCGATGGAAATTTGTTCGATTCGTTGATCTTCCCCGCCGTCCGGAAGTGGAAAGCAAGGCTGTAGCCATCGAAGCGCTCCGCCTTGACTCACCGCCCGCTCTTCGCCAGCTTCTCGAACAAATCGTGAAAAATCGGATCGCGTATCATGTTCGTAGCCACGCGAATCGAGTGGCGCCCAGGCGCCGCCTTCCACCGGAAGTCATCCGTCAATATCGGACTATCAACCACTGCCGATGGCACCCAAGCCGGCTCAATAATCCACGCCACGGCCGAAATGTCCCAGATCACTTTTGACCACGGATAGTTCGCCGGCTTTCCTTTGGTCCCCGCCTTCGCGTAGTCAAGAAATTGATCGAATAGGTAATCGCCCAGCCGCGAGCGTCCTTTTACCAGCCGCTCCACCTCCGGAATCGTCGTCCGCAGATGCTCCGCCACATTCTTGGTGGGGATCTGCACCAGCGGTACACCGCTATCGAAAAGCACCCGGTCGGCGTGGAGATCCTGGTTCAGATTGAACTCGCGCGCAGACCGCCATTGGTGCGTCGTGCCGCCCAGCCACACAACCACGATCCGCTCCTTGATCTTCGGCTCCATCAGGATCGCCGAAGCCACATTCGCCGGGCACCCGATCGTCAACACATACAACGGCGTCGGGCGCGGCTTCATCGCCTTCCGGATCAGATCGCGCGCCGCGGGGCTGTCCACCGGCTTTCCCGCCGCGGCAAGAAAGCGATCCGAACCACGGAATGCGAACCCATCCGCGCTCCGCCCAAGAAACTTCAGAATCCGCAGAATCTCCTCGTAGCTCTTCTCCATTCCATCCGCCGCGTTTTTCGATCGCGAGTTCAAAAACGGAGCCGCGTAAATCGCCTCCACATCCATCCGCTCCGGCGACAGTATGCCATACGCCACCGCATATTGATCGTCGATCTCGTTATACGTATCGGTGTCGATCACCACCGGAACTTTTCCTGCCGGCGGCTCCAGCATCTTCCGCAGCGCCGCATCGCCGCTCTGCTGTTGAGCCGCCAGTGCGCCCACCAAGGCACCCCCGGTCATCCCGATCAATCGGCGGCGGCTGACGTGTAACTTTGACATCGCTTGGGCTCCTCATTCTATGGTCCAGCTTCTGTTCAACTAATGATAAGCTCCGTAGACCGTAGCCAGTCCAAGCGCCCGTAGCCGAACCGCGTCGGCAACGGAGCGGGAATCTCCCATACGGGCCAAAAACCCAAAAATCACAGCGCCAGTACACCAGCCCTTCTTCCCCGCCCCCGCCACTCCCGCTTGCCACCCACCAAAAACACTAGGAACCGCCCAGCCATACGGGTATGATTGATGCAGGTAACTCTCAACCTATGTGCCGTGCCCCGTATCTAGCATGCCTGGCCATCATGGCGATTCCCGCCGCCGCCGACCAAAAGGGCGACTTCTTCGAAGCCAACATCAGGCCCTTACTCGCTCGCCGTTGCCAGTCCTGCCACGGCGTTTCCCGCTCGGCCGGACTCAGGCTCGATTCTCGCGAAGCCGTCCTCCGCGGCGGCCGGTCCGGCGCGGCCGTCGTCTTGGGCCAGCCCGAACACAGCCTCCTCTACCAGGCCATTTCACACACCCACCCCGTTCTCAAAATGCCTCCGTCCGCCAACAAATTGCCGGACCACGAAATTGAGTCGGTCGCCCGCTGGATCCGCGACGGAGCCATTTGGCCCGAGTCTCCCAGAGAGTTCTTCCTCACCCGCGTCAAACCCGTGCTGGACTCCAGTTGCCTGCCCTGCCACGGTGCTCAACCCCAAGGCGGACTTCGCATGGATTCGGCCGCAGCGTTCGGAAAAGGCGGCAAGTCCGGACCGGCCGTCATCGCCAGGAACCCCGCGCAGAGCCTGCTGCTCCAGGCCGTCAAGCACGAGCACGCAAGCCTGAAAATGCCACCCGCCGCCAAGCTCGATGCCAAAACGATAGCGGATCTGGAAGCCTGGATCGAAAGCGGCGCAGTCTACGTCGACGCGCCCGCCCAAGCCGCGCCATACATCATCCGCCCCGAACAGAAAGCGTTCTGGTCATTCCAGCCGCTCCGTTCTCCTCAGCCGCCCCAAGCTGCCCGCGCCGAGTGGAATCACAATCCCGTGGACCGCTTCATCGCCGCCGCCCTCCAACGCGCCAAACTGCACCCCGCGCCCCAAGCTGACAAGCG
>JBGSME010001070.1:0-1809 GCA_041740335.1 Bryobacteraceae bacterium
GCCTGATGACCGGCCGGCACAGCGGCCATGCGCGCGTGCGCGACAACATCCCACACGGCGTCTTTCTCCAGCCGGACGATGTCACCGTGGCCGAAACGCTGAAGTCCGCGGGCTACCGGACCGCCGGGTTCGGAAAATGGAGCCTGGGCAGCCCCGGCTCATCGGGACTGCCTTGGATGCAAGGCTTCGACGAATACTTCGGCTATCTGGATCAGGACCACGCGCACATCTACTATCCGGAAACCATATGGGACAACGGCGAGGAGCGGATGCTCTTTGGCAATCGCGGCGGGAAAAAGACCGAGTATATTCCGGACACGTGCACCCTGCGGGCTCTCGACTTCATCGGCCGCAGCCGCCATCAGCCTTTCTTTGCCTATCTTGCCTACACACTGCCGCATTGGTCCGACTACCCAAAGGATTCTCCTCTCTCGCAGATGGTCCCGAGTGATGAACCATATTCGCGCCAACCTTGGCCGCAGGTCGAAAAGAACTATGCGGCAATGGTGACGCTGCTTGATACCTACGTAGGCCGGATTCTTCGGCAGGTGCGCACCGCCGGCGTGGAGCAGAACACACTCGTGATTTTCACCAGCGACAACGGGCCTTCCGCCGAGAGTCTGCATAAACCGTCGTTCTTTAACAGCGCCGGGCCGCTCCGCGGCGTGAAGCGCGACCTGTACGAAGGCGGAATCCGCGTACCGTTCATCGCGCGGCAGCCCGGTACGGTGCCCGCGGGTACGGTCAGTGATCAAGTCTGCGCCTTCTGGGATTTCCTCCCGACCGCGGCGGACCTTGCCGGCGTGCCCGCTCCGCCGAATATCGATGGTATGTCCATACGGGCCCAACTGCACGGCGCAGGGCCGAAGGCCCATGACACTTTGTACTTCGACTATGGTCACGCCCGAAACCGTTTCTCACAAGCCGTTCGGTGGGGAGATTGGAAGCTCGTGCGCAATGGAGTGCATGCAGTGCCACAACTCTACAATCTCGCCGCGGACTCGGGCGAAGCCAGGGATGTGGCTGCCACGAATCCAGCCGTTGTCAGCGCGGGAATGGAGAAGATGAACCGGGCGTATACGGCTTCGCCGGATTACCCGATCAAAGCGAAGTGAAGGCTTCGCCGCTAACCTGCATCAGCGCTTCTTCTTCCTCTTCCCCTTCTTCTCTCGGCGATCATCGTCCTCCTTGCCATGCCACAGCCGCCCCGGCAGCGGTTTCCGCCACGCCGCGAAGTCCGCCTGCAGGCGTGCCACGATCTCGGCATTTGCCGAAGCCAGATCGCGCTTCTCTGAGAGATCCGCTTCCAAATCGAATAACTCCACGCGCCCCTCGTTGTTCACCAGTTTCCAACGGCCGTCCCGGATTGCCGTCTTTTGTTCCGCTCCATCCCAATACAACTGCTTGTGTAGCGGACCTTTCCGCGCTCCCTGCAACAGCGGCAACAGATTCTGCCCGTCGATCTGCCGCCCCCCGGGCATTTGCCCGCCCGCGGCCGCCACCGCGGTCGGCATTACGTCGAGTGAGATCACCGGCTCCTCCAGCGTTTTACCTTCTGGAATCCGCCCCGGCCAACTCATCAGAAACGGCACTCGGATTCCGCCCTCGTACACACTCTGCTTGTAGTCCCGCAGTCTGCCGTTGCTCGCCGAGGTGTTTCGAGCCCCGCCGTTGTCGGAGAAGAAGACCACCAGCGTGTTCCGGTCCTGCTTCTGCTCTTCGAGCTGATCCAGCAAGCGCCCCACCGCGATATCTTCCCGCTCCAGCATCGCCAGATAGGTGTCGCGGTTCCGGTTCCCGGTGTCGTAC
>JBGSME010001071.1:0-4014 GCA_041740335.1 Bryobacteraceae bacterium
GCGGTTGCGCGTTGCGGCGGAACGGATCGGCGATGAGCGGTATGCGGTGCTGTGCCGGGAGTTCGGACTGGCGAGCGAGGCGGTCGCTGATATTCCGGATCGCGATTCGTTGCGGCGGCTTCTGGAACGTGTGGAAGGCGAGGCCGGTGGTGGTGGTTGTTCGATTGACGCCGCGCGAGGCCGTCTGTTGCAGGCGGCGCGGGCGGTTGCGGATCGGACGGGGCGGCGGTTGGCGGATGTGATCTTCGATGCGTCGGGTGGGGCGTTGCGGTTGGAGAGATTGAAGTCGCTCGGCGATGCCGATGTGGGGCGCGTTGAGGCGTCGATTCAGCGGCTGTCTGGCTTGGCGTCTGGATCGTGACAATGAATGCCTGCGCGGTATACTGCGGGTGGAGACACACATGGCAGCCGAGAGCCTTGCCGAAGTTGTTCGATCACTAACGCTGCAAGAGCAGGAAGCGGTGCGGCAGTTCATCGACTACCTGAAACAGCGGGGTGAGTCTGGATGCTCTCAATCGCCGTTCCTGCAGGCCGCTGACGAGTTCATCGCCGAACATCCGGAACTTCTGCAGCGCCTCGCCCGGTGATCCGATATCCCACTGTTGAAGAGACCGTTGCCGTGCACGCGAAGCTGATAGCACGGTTCGGAGGGTCTGGAGGTATCCGGGATCGCGCGGCACTGGAGTCCGCGCTTGCCCGGCCTCGTAGCGGGTACTACAGCGACGTGATTCAGGAAGCGGCTGCTTTGTGGGAGAGCCTCTCGCAGAATCATGCTTTCTTGGATGGCAACAAACGGGTGGCTGTGACAATGACCGGCGCGTTCCTCCGTGTAAACGGCTATCGCCTGGAGTTCAACGATGCCGAAGCGTTCTCGTTCTTGCTGGACCTTTACGAGACAGGCCGAATGCGGTTCGAGGAGCTTGATCGATGGCTTCGTCAGCACGTTGTGGCGGCCGACGCGTCTCCGTAAGATTCGCGATCGAAGGTCGACTCGCGGCTGACGTTCTCGCCATGGTTGCCTCCATCGTCGATCCGCTCGGGAAGGGGCTGACCACTTCAACGAATATTGCGCGGTGCGGCAGTGTGACCGTACGGACTGTCGGGCGGTACCATTTCACGGAACGCTGGGCGACTGATCGTTCCGTATCTTCGGCGGTAGCCTGCTTTGCGTACGGCCAACAGGCATGTAGACAATCTACCTCCGTGGATGTATTCTGTCTACAGCCATGCCTAAACTCGAGCTTCTCCAAGGCACGCTTGACATGCTTATCCTACAGACCCTCCGTTCGGGCCAACGCCACGGCTACGCCATCGCCACTGCCATCCGTGCGGGCTCCGGCGAAGTACTGCAAGTCGAAACCGGCTCGCTCTACCCCGCGCTCCACCGTCTCGAAAAGCGCGGCTGGCTCAAGGCCTACTGGGGCGAGACCGAACAGAAACAACGCGCCAAGTTCTACCAACTCACCGCAGCCGGGCGCAAGCAACTCGCCAACCAGCAATCGCGCTGGGCCGCGCTGACGACCGCCATCGCGCGGCTTGCGGAGGTCAAACCTTGAAACGGAAGGACGACGAAATCAACGACGAACTCCAGGCCCATCTGAACATGGCCATCCGCGACCGCATCGAGCGGGGCGAAGACCCGCGCGAGGCCGAAGCCGCTGCGCGCCGCGAGTTCGGCAACCTGACGAGGCACAAGGAAGAGATCCGCAGCGTGTGGATCGTGCCGTGGCTCGAATCGGTTGCGCAAGATCTCCAATACGCCATCCGGGGCTTTCGCCGCAGCCCCGGCTTCACCGCTGTCGCCATCGCGTCGCTTGCTCTCGGCATCGGCGCCAACACGGCCCTGTTCACCATCGCCAACGCCGTCTTGCTCAAGATGCTGCCCGTGCGCGACCCGCACGAGCTTGTCGAATTGTTGCAGCAATATCCGGGCGAGCCGCGCGGCAACGGCTACTGGTCGGTTCCGAGCTTTGAACACTTCCGCGACAACAACCACGTCTTTTCCACGCTCGCTGGCTTCTCGCGCGACAACCGCGCCCAGGTCGCCATCGGAGGCGGCGAGGCCCTATTCATGGCAGCCGATCACGTCACACCGAACTTCTTCGACGTGATCGGCATCGCGCCCGGGCTCGGCCGCTTAATTGGCGCTGGCGACAACGGCCAGACCGCGGTCGTCTCATGGTCTCTCTATCAGCGCTATCCTTCGATCCTCGGCCAGCAGGTCGCGATCGACAAGCGCTCGATTACCTTCGGCACTCGCGAAAAATTGGCTCTTCCGCACTTTTGGTGCAGGAAGGAGAGACAAAACATTCCGTGTCAGAAATGTTTTAACTTTTGGGGGCATGGCACCTCCCCCAAGCCATTCGCAAGCGGTGCTGCCCCAGCCGGAGACCCTGGTTCTGGAACGTACCGAGAAGCACGGTAACCACTTTCGGATCTTCGTGTCGACACAACAACCACCGTTTTGCCCAGTTTGCGGGCTAGAGTCGACCTCACGGCATAGTGGGTATACTCGAAGGCTTGCCGACCTTCCTTGGCAGGGCTGTTCGGTTCAGCTTTGGCTCAGCGTTCACAAGTATCGGTGCCAGCAGCCGGAATGCCCCAGGAAGATATTTTGCCAGCGAGTTCCTGGCGTGGCACAGGTCTATGCCCGACGGACCGAGCGGTTGGCCGTGATCGTGGGCGCAGTCGGGTACGTCGCGGGTGGGCTGCCGGGAGCACGGCTGCTGGAGCGCCTCGCGATTTCGATTAGCGACGACTCCGTGAGGCGTCAGGTAGTTCGCAACGCCCCTGGTCCGAAACAACAGGAACCGGTCCGGCACGTGGGCATTGATGACTGGGCGTGGCGGAAGCACCAGAACTACGGGACGATTTTCGTGGATCTCGACCGGCACAAGGTTGTCGATCTATTGCCCGATCGCGCCTCCGAGAGTGTGGCGGCGTGGCTGACCGAACACCGTTCGGTGGAGATCGTCGCGCGCGACCGGTCCGGCTTGTATGCCGACGGCGCCGCGATCGGCGCGCCGCAGGCATTGCAGGTCGCAGACCGCTTTCATCTGATCTTGAACCTATCTGCCGCCATTGAGCGAGTGCTGGAGGAGCGCAGCCGGGAGTTGATACTGCCTGCCGTAGTCGAGCCCAGCGATCCAAAGCCAGCTTTACGGGCACCCGCCACCAACCTCTCCGTTGAGCAGGAGCGACAACAGCAGCGCCGTCAGCGACGCTTGGAGCGCTACGAGCAGGTCGTGGAACTGCACAAGCGCGGCGTCTCCAAGATGGCCATAAGCCGCGAGGTCTCGCTGGGCATCAAGACGATTAGAAGATGGTTGCGAGCCGACCAGTTTCCAGAGCGTAAGCCGCCAGCCGGGCGCCGCCAGAAGGTTGCCGAGTTTGTGGCTTACCTGGATGGGCGGTGGAAGGCGGGCTGCCATAACTCCGCTCAACTATTCAGGGAGATCCGAGGTCTTGGCTACAGGGGCTCTCGCCAGCGAGTCACTTCGTTCGTAGCCCCGTGGCGACAGACAGGAAGCCGCGCACCAACGGGAAATGGACCGCAGCGGGTCGCACCCAAACACGCTGCTATTCTCACTTCTCAAGCCCCTGATAAGTTCACACCAGAGCAGCAAACGCTCTTTGAACGCATGGTGGAAAGTTGCCCAGACCTACTCCCGCTTCGGAAGATCGCTCTGGCCTTCCGCGATGTTTTCGCCACCACTGACTCGGCGGTCCTTTTGGCTTGGATTCAAGATATCAAGCGATGCGAGTTCGGCCCCTTGGTCCGGTTTGCATACGGGCTACAGAAGGATGTCGTCGCCGTCACCGCCGCCGTCGAGACCGAATGGAGCAACGGACAAACAGAGGGCCAGATCAATCGACTGAAAGCGATCAAGCGCCAAATGTACGGTCGCGCCGGTTTCCCATATCTGCGTGCCCGCGTACTCCCCCATCCTGCCCTGACGACCTCAGCCACGGCCAACTCGCCGTGACCGCTTGCACCAAAAGTGCGGAAGAGCC
>JBGSME010001072.1:0-3640 GCA_041740335.1 Bryobacteraceae bacterium
CCCAAGGCTGGTGGGCACCGTAGGCGGATTGCTCCTGGGGACCGGATGTTTGCTGGCTTCTTTTTTCGGCGACACGCCGGAAGGACTGATTCTTTCCTACGGTGTGATTGGCGGGCTGGGCGTGGGGTTCGCGTATGTCACTCCGATTGCGACGTGCGTGAAATGGTTTCCAGACCGGCGTGGATTCGTCGTCGGCCTCGCCGTGATGGGGTTCGGCGTCGGCTCTTTGATCTTTGCCCCACTGCTTGAAGCGCTGATCGGAAAGGATCCCACGCAGTTTGCGCAAACCATCCCGCGAACCTTTTTAATCCTGGCAGGAATTTTTTACGTTCTGGTAACCGGATGCGCCCAAGTCTACCGGGTGCCTCCGGTCGGTTGGAAGCCCGAAGGCTGGAATCCGCCGGCGGCGGCGGCGCGCTCGCGAACCGAGTACAAGCCGGCCGAGATGCTACGGACTTGGCAGTTTTATGCGGTGTGGATCGTATACTTCCTCGGATCGGCCGTTGGCCTGACCGTGATCGGGGAAGCGGCACCGCTGATTAACGAAGTCTCCGGAAGCACCGCGGTGATGACCGGCGCCACAGCGTTGGGCGTGATGTCTCTGTTCAACGGGGTGGGCCGATTGATTTGGGGAACGCTTTCGGACAAGTTGGGACGGGGCCGGGTGCTGCTGGGCATGAGTGTCATCTCGCTATTCACGTGCGCGGTGCTGTTGCCTGGCACTTCGGCGTTCTGGCAGGTGCTCGGCGGCGTGTGCGTGATCGGGTTCTGCTACGGAGGCTATCTGGCGGTGATGCCGACGCTGACGGCGGACTACTACGGCCCGCTGAACGTAGGGGCCAACTACGGAATTCTTTTTTCCGCGTGGGGGGCGGCCGGCTTCATCGTCCCCGGATTGCTCTCAAAGGTGATCGAGAGCGGGCGGCAGGCCGGGCAGTTGGCGGACGGGTACAACCAGGTTTTCTACATTCTGGCTGGGCTGGCCGTAACGGGCGGAGTGATGTCATTTTTAGCGCGCCGCCCCGGATGATGGCGCGTTGCAGCTTGCCGGCCGGCAGGCTCCGCAAGCTTCGAGCGCGCCCTTCAACCCGCTTCGTGCGACAATAGAGGTTTCCCGCGCCCTCTATCTCTATTTCTATGCAAAACCCTTCGATCCGAAACATCGCTATCATTGCGCACGTTGACCATGGCAAAACGACACTGGTCGACGCGATGTTCCAGCAAAGCGGCGTCTTCCGCGCCAACGAACACATGGCCGAACGGGCCATGGATTCCAATGACCTCGAGCGCGAGCGTGGCATCACTATTCTTGCGAAAACAACCGGTGTTCGATACCACGACGTGAAGATCAACATTGTCGACACCCCGGGCCACGCCGACTTCGGGGGCGAAGTCGAACGCGCACTCAAGATCGTCGACGGCGTCATCATGCTTGTCGACTCCTCGGAAGGTCCGCTTCCGCAGACGCGCTACGTGTTGAGCAAGGCGCTCGAAGCGCGTCTGCCTCCGATCGTGGTGATCAACAAAATCGACCGCGCCGACGCCCGGATACCGGAAGTGCTCGACGAGATCTACGACCTGTTTATCGATCTCGATGCCACCGAAGAACAGCTCGACTTTCCGGTGATCTACACCAACGCGCGAGCCGGCATCGCGAAGCTGTCGCTCGAAGACGAATCGGCCGATCTGCAGCCGCTGTTCCAGAAGATCGTCGAGCGCATTCCAGGTCCGTCGGGCGATCCGGCGGCGCCGCTGCAAATGCTGGTGGCGAATCTCGACTACAACGATTACCTCGGACGGCTGGCCATTGGGCGGGTGTATTCGGGCACCCTGAAGCTGGGCGACGAAGTTGCGATCTGCAAGGTGGATGGCGGTCTCCAGAAGACGCGCATCACCAAGCTGTTTTCCTTCGAAGGCCTGAAGCGGGTGGATGAAACCAAGGGAGTGCCGGGGGACATCCTGGCGATCTCCGGAGTGGATGGAATCGCAATCGGCGACACGGTGGCCGACGCGGAGACGCCCATCGCGCTGCCGCGCGTGCAGATCGACGAACCAACGATCGCGATGACGTTCACCATCAACACCTCGCCGTTCTCCGGGCGCGAAGGGCAATATGTAACGTCAAGGAATCTGCGCGACCGGCTCGACAAGGAACTGCTGACCAACGTCGCCTTGAAGGTGGAAGAAGCGGGTGGACCGGAAGCATTCAAGGTAATGGGGCGGGGCGAACTGCATCTGGCGATCCTGATCGAGATGATGCGGCGCGAAGGTTATGAGCTGATGGTGGGGAAGCCCGAAATCCTGACCAAGAAAATGGATGGGATCGTCCAGGAGCCGCTGGAGCATCTCACAATCGATTGCCCGGAGCAGTTCGTGGGCGTCGTGATGGAGAAACTGGGAACGCGCAAGGGCAAGATGACGAAGATGGTGAACCACGGTTCCGGGCGGGTCCGGCTGGAGTTTCATATTCCATCGCGCGGGTTGATCGGCATCCGGAGCGAACTGCTGACGGATACCAAGGGCACCGCGATCATGAACTCGCTGTTCCATGGCTACATCGAATGGCAGGGAGAGATCCAGACGAGGCCAACCGGCGTGCTGGTCGCGGATCGCGCCGGCAAGGCCACTGCCTACGCGCTCTACAACATGCAGGAGCGGGGCGAAATGTTCATCACCCCGACCACGGAAGTGTATGAAGGCATGGTTGTGGGCGAGAACTCGCGGAGCAACGATCTGGACGTGAACATCGTGCGCGAGAAGAAGCTGACCAACATGCGCTCGTCGAACGCGGATGAAGCGATCCGCCTGGTGCCCCCGCGGCTTCTGAATCTGGAGCAGGCAATCGAGTTCGTGCGCGATGACGAGTGGGTGGAAGTGACGCCGAAGTCGATCCGGCTGCGGAAAAAGGTTCTCAAGTACAATCAACGTCCACACTGATGTCGATAACAGAGAGACTCGAGCGACTACCCCTTCGGTCCAGGACATCGGCCGCTTGGGGACGATCCGCTCTTGCCGATCCGTTGGCGCTGCTGGTGGACCATGCCTATCTCGAAAAGAAGGCCGCCAACAACGCCATGGATTTGATGACGCGCTGGCCCAGCGACTGGGTGCCGGGATGGGTGGAAACGCTCTCCGGAATTGCACGGGACGAAGCGGCGCATCTGGCGAAGGTGACGCGGATGCTGGCGGCGCGCGGCGGCCGGCTTTCCCGCATCCACAAAAATCCCTATGCGAACGAACTGCGGCTGATGGTGCGCCGCGGGCAGGACGCCGAAGGGCTTGACCGTCTATTCGTCTCGGCGCTGATCGAAGCGCGCTCCTGCGAACGGTTCGCGGTCTTGGCGGAAGTTTGCCCGGACGAGGAACTGGCGGCCTTTTACCGCGCGCTGTTCACGTCTGAATTCGGCCACTACAAGGTTTTTTTGAAACTCGCGGCGAAGGTGGCGCCGGTGGCGGATTGGGAACCAAGGTGGCATCATATGTTGGAGGCCGAAGCGGAGATCCTGGCGCGGCAGGCGCCGGGTCCGCGAATCCATTCGGGAGGCTGACATGAACGTATCGTTCACCGTGAACGGAAAGCGGATGGCGGTGGATACGGATCCGGCGCGCCCGCTGCTCGAGGTGCTGCGCGAGGATCTGG
>JBGSME010001073.1:0-6839 GCA_041740335.1 Bryobacteraceae bacterium
AGGCGGCGGCACCACCTCCACCTATCCGTTCGAAAAGTGGCGCTACCGCTGGATCGAAGGCATCGGCAACGACATCATCATCGAGTTTGTCGATCCCACGATGACGGGCGAATACCGCATGACGATGGATCCCTCTGAAAAAGACGCTTTGCTGTACGTGCCCAACGCCGGCCTCACCATGTACGAGCAGTTGGGGTTGTCCTCAAAGACGGACCGTTTCAGCCGCACCGATGGAACGCGCCTGGGCACCGGCAATCAGCCGCTGCCGATGCGCATGAACCAGTTCGAACGCCTCCAGCAGTTCGCCAATCTGCAAAAAGCTCCGAAGATCAAGTTCAAGGATCTCGAAGCGGCCGTCACCTCGTCGGTCCGCTTCAATACGCTGCCGATCCTGGTGCGTGCCGACTACATCCGTATGACCAATTCGACGGTGCTCACCAACCTCTCCGCGCTGCTCGAAAAGAAGGATTTGCAGTTCCAGGATAAGGACGGTGTCTCCAAGGCGATCGTCAACATCTATGGCCGCATCACTTCCATGTCGCGCCGGGTGGTGAACGTGTTTGAGGATGTGGTGAGCGTGGAGGTGGCCAGCAGCCTGCTCCAGGAGGCGATCAAAGGGTCGTCTGTCTACTCGAAATCCGTGCCGCTGCCCCCGGGCATGTACCGGTTGAATCTGGTGGTGAAAGATATCATCGGCGGTAACATGACCAACTACGAACTGGCGCTCGCAGTTCCCCGTTTCGAGGATGAGACGCTCGGGATGAGCAGCCTGATTCTTGCCGACATGATCGAGAAGGTGCCGACGAAGTCGATCGGAACCGGGCAGTTCGTGATCGGCGCAAATAAGGTCCGCCCGCGGATCAACGAGACTTTCAAGCGCGATGAGAAGCTGGGTATTTACGTCCAGCTCTACAACTTCACGCCGGACGAAAAGACGCAGAAACCGAACGCCACCGTCGAGTACGAATTGACGAAGAACGGCAGCAACAAGAAGGTCTTCGAGTTCAGCGAGGAAGTGGCGAAGGTGGAAGGCGCCTCGGCGCAGCAGTATACGGTGGAGAAGATTCTGCCGCTCGAGAATCTCGAGCCTGGTGAGTATTCGCTTCGGATGAAAGTCGTGGACCACAACGCGAACAACGCGACACTGGCACCCATGGCGACGTTCAAAGTGCTGTAATGGTGCGGTAAACTAAGTGGTACGTGGGCTCGGCTGCAAGAGCCGGGCTCACCCCCGGCAATGAGGATCGCGTGAAATCAGAAACGCTGAATCCGGTCTGCTCGATGGCGGTTGTCGCCGTCGCCCTCGGGGTTGTGTCTACAGCCTTGGCTCCGCCGGTGGGCGCCGTTGAGCCGAAGAACATGTCGGGAGTGCTCTCCGGCCGCGTTACCGATTCGGCCGGCATTCCGCAGATGGGTGCTGCGGTCTTTCTCTTTAACCGGTACGAGCGGATGGTGGCGCGGGTGCTCACCAACGATCGCGGTTCTTTTCTCTTCGATTCCCTGGTCCCAGACAACTACTCGATGCGAGTGTCGCTCGCGAGTTTCGTTCCCGCGTTGAAGCGAAACATCACGATCCAGCCCGGCATGCGCAGTTTCCTTGCCATCAATCTCACCAGCGTCCTCAGTTCCATCGAACTGATCTATACAGCGCCCGGGCAACGGGCGTTCATGAGTGAGGATTGGAAATGGGTTCTGCGCACCGCCGCCGCGACGCGCCCGATTTTGCGGATGCTACCCGGTGTCGACATCAGCGATCCGGCGAGCCGGGTGCACTTGTCGTCCGGAGTCTTCTCGGGAACCAAGGGGCTGCTCCGGCTTTCCTCCGGCGACAGCGGTTCGCTCGGCGCGGCCGGCAGCCAGACCGATCTCGGCACCGCCTTTGCGCTGGCTACGTCGATCTACGGCGCCAATCAGGTATCGGTCAGCGGCAACCTCGGCTACGCTTCCCACAGCGGCACGTCGACGGCTGGTTTCAGTACCTCCTTTACACGGGACCGTGGGGTCGACGGGCACAGTCCGGAAGTGAACGTCACGATGCGGCAGATTTTCCTTCCCTCCCGGATTGGCGCGTCGCTCACGGCCGGATCGGGCGGCAATACCCCCGCGCTACAGACGCTGACGGCCACTTTCGTCGACCGCCGCCAGTTGACCGATTCTCTCGAGTTGGAATACGGCGCGTCGATGGAATCGGTCTCGTTCCTGAACCGGCTGAACTATTTGAGTCCCTTTGGACGGGTGCGGTGGGGTTCGGAAGAGGATGGAGCGCTCGAATTCGCGTTCAGCTCCGGGGCGCCGGCAACGGAACTCCTGCAAACGGCAACGCTCGACGACGCGGAGTTGCAGCACAACCTGCTCACGCTGTCGCTGTTTCCGCGTGTCTCACTGCGGGACGGACAGGCCATGGTGCAGCGCACCGAAAATTTCGAGACCGGTTACCGGCGGAAAGTCGGCAGCCGCACGCTTTCGGTTTCCGCATACCGGGAGCGGGTGTCCAACGCCGCATTGAATGCGTCGGGCGGCACGGGCGTCTTCGCTGGCAACGATCTGATGCCGGACCTTGCCTCGAAAACATCGGTCTTCAACGCCGGGCGATTCGCGCGGATGGGTTACGCCGCGTCGATGACCCAGCAACTTGGTGACGACCTGACCGCCGGAGTCACCTACGGATACGCCGGTACGCTGGATGCCGGGGACCAGCGGCTGGTATCGATGAACGCCAACGAGCTTCGCGGGAAATTGAATGGAAAGATGCGCCAGTCAGTCACCGCGCGGGTGGCCGGACGCGCCCGCGGAACCGGCACCCGCTACGTTGCGACATATCAGTTCACCGACTACAGCGTCCTCCACCCTGTGCACTTGTCACTCACCCAACGGTCCACCGTCGAACCCGGCTTAAATCTGTACCTGCGCCAGCCGATTCCTAGAGTGGGCTTGCTCCCCGGGCGGCTGGAAGCCACCGCGGAACTCCGCAACCTTTTGGCTCAGGGGTATTTGCCGATTTCGACGCCTGACGGGCAGCGGCTGATCCTGATCCAATCGCCGCGGGCGGTGCGCGGCGGCGTGAGCCTGATTTTCTAGCCGTTTTCCCTCTCCACGATGGCAATCCCGCACATTGAACTCGACGCCGAGCTTGCCGCGCAGGCTCTCCAAGAGGCCTGCGGCCGGTTTCCGCAGTTTGCCGAATTCGGAGCCCAACTGGTGGGGCGCCCTATCTACCAGGGCGTGGCGTATCAACTGACTTGGGCAACGAACCCGCCGGCGGAATTGACCGGCGGATGGGAGTTCCAGAATGCCGCGGTAAAGGCATACCAGCGGCTGCTGGCCGCCCGTTCGGGTTAGCGGCCCGTTCTGGAACCCGGGGATTCCGCTCTCGTTTCGGCTTCGGCTTGGCCGCTGTCGACAGCGCCGGATCCGCCGACCACTGCCCAGGGAACGGATCGAAATTGCGGCGGACCGCGAAGTAGGTCGGCTCAACCGTCATCGGCTCCGAGGATGGCGAAAAGATCCACTGGGCCGGACCGGTTTCTGCCTGGGCCGCAATCGAAGACCCCTCCACAGGCTCCATCGACAGCAGTAGATGGCTGCGGGGTGTGAAATAGATCCGGACGAGCGGACGATACGTATCGTATTTGCTCACCAGCAGACTATAGGCCTCGCTGGTCACCTCGAACTCGTCTTTCCGGATGCAGAAAAAATACACAGCGTCCTTCTCTCCACGGAACCGGCCCAGGCCCTGCGAGGTGCTCTCCTCA
Organism: Bryobacteraceae bacterium; assembly: GCA_041740335.1. Lineage (GTDB taxonomy): Bacteria > Acidobacteriota > Terriglobia > Bryobacterales > Bryobacteraceae > DSOI01. The sequence goes on from JBGSME010001073.1 coordinate 3,753, forward strand.
AAGCTCGGCGCAACCCGGCCCACGACGCTTGCAACCTTTCCCTCCGACGCATCCACAATGAGCAGAATCGTCTTCCTGGTGCACTTGACGAGTGCGATCGCGAGGGCGCCTACGATGCCGATGGTCGGCCCCAGGGCGCCGATTCCCAGTTTCTTAAAAACAAAGAACTGGGCGATGGACGGGAGAAACGCTTGAATCACCAGGATCATGATCAGCCACCCGGCCAGCGCTCCGGCGGCGATGCGTAGCGGCTTCAAAGCATGCAGCCAAACGCGGATCACTTGCGGACGTGTTGTCTGCCCCTCCCGGTTGAGCTCCAGATCCCGGGCCGCAAAGGCATTCGCCCGCGCCATATCGACGAGGAATTCGTGCCCGCCCGGACCGCTGAAAGTTTCCACTGACACAGGTGATCTGCCTGGTTGCCGAATATTTACTACCATTCGTCTCATCGAACGCTGGGGATGAGGGATGCATAAGGTGAAACCCTGCGCTATAGTGCGAAACGTGCGCAGCAACGAAGCTCTACTCCTTACACGGCGCCAACTCCTCGGCGCGCTTGCCGTGGCCAGGCCTCTGCTTGCCGCCCCGGGTACGATCCTGGTCCACGAGCACGTCCTGGTGAATTTCAAAGGCGCGTCCATCGACGAAGCGGCGGTGATCGCCAAAGTGAAGCCGCATCTGGCCGAGATTGCCCGGCTGGGATGCCGTCGCTTTCAGGACGCCACGCCCAACTACCTCGGGCGCAGCCCGAAGATCCTCGCGCGTTTGGCCGCCGAGACCGGAATCGAGATCTGGACCAACACCGGGATCTACTCGGCGCGCAACCATCAATACGTCCCCCCGTTCGCGCGTACTGAGTCCGCCGAGCAAATCGCCCGGCGTTGGATCCGGGAACACCAGCAGGGCGTCGACGGCGCCAAGCCGAACTTCATCAAGATCGGTGTGAATCGGTCGCCGCTCGACGAACTGGACCGCAAGATTGTCCGCGCCGCCGCGCTCTGTTCCAAGCAAACCGGACTGACGATCGCATCGCACACCACCGGCGCCGGCCCGGCCGCGATCGAACAGATCGAGATCGTATCGGCGGCTGGAGTCGATCCGGCGCGCTTCGTCTGGGTGCATGCTTACAATGAAAAGGACCATACTTTCCACGAGAAGGCCGCGCGTTCGGGTGCCTGGGTGGAGTTCGACGGACTCGGACCGAATTCGCTCGATTGGCACCTTGAGTGCGTCCGTTTCATGGCGGGCAAGGGGCTGCTGGGCAAAACGCTGGTATCGCAAGATGCCGGCTACTACCGGCCGGGGGAGCCGGGGGGCGGAGAGTTCCGGCGCTATTCCTACATTTTCACGGACTTCCTCCCGAAGCTCGACGGGACCACACGAAAGATCCTGATGGAGACGAATCCGCTGACCGCATACGGCGACGGCGCATACGGCGACGGGACAGCCTGAACTTGCACAATCAGGACTCTTCGAAACAGAGGCAGATCGACCGGACACACTTCCTCTGAGAGAAGCGGCACCCTCGCGCCACTGTACGTCTGATGCCCCGAAATCCTCGTTGTGTGCTGCCTGGCGTCACGCATCACGTGACGCAGCGCGGCGTCAATCGCGGCGATGTCTTTTTCTGTCAACAGGATCGGGAGACCTACCTGCATCTCATGGCCGCCAATCTCGCGTATGCGGGAGTCCGGGTGCTGGCGTACGCGCTGATGACAAATCATGTGCATTGGGTAGTGATCCCAGATCAGGAGGAGTCGTTGGCCGTCCTGTTTCGGCGAGTCCATGGGCGGTACGCGCAGTATCTGAATGCCCGGAGGAGCCGGACCGGACACCTGTGGCAGAACCGCTTCCACTCTTGCTTGGTGGCGCCGGAGCGGGAATACGCGGTGCTGCGATATGCGGAGTGGAACCCGGTGCGGGCCGGGCTGGCCGAGTCGCCGGAGGGATACCGATGGTCGAGCGCCGCGGCGCATCTGGCGGGGCCTGGGTCGGAGCGGATCGCGGTAATCGACTGGGAATATTGGACTCAACGCGGCGGAGCGCCTTGGTGGCGGCAAACGATTTGCGACCGCGAGGATACCAGTGACGTCGTGCGGGTGAGGAAGGCTACCTACGCCGGCGCGGCGCTGGGTCCAGTCGAGTTTATAGAGTCGGCGGAGCGGCACTTTGGGCGCCAGTGGCGAAGACCCGGACGGCCGCCAAAGAAGGGCGTTGCAAGAGAAACGGGGATGGAACCGCCTGCCTCGGCCTCGGCGGGTGAAAAGGGGTAAGATCAGGCTGTCCCCCGCCCCCTACATCGAATACAATAACCCGATAATGCAAAGGCGAACAGCACTCCAACTCCTCGGCACCGCATCCACCCTCCACGCTCAGTCCCCTTCCACCCCCTGGAACATCCTCCTGGTCGTCTCCGACACCCTTCGCACCGCCTTCCTCGGCCCCTACGGCAGCAAGCTCGTTCGGACCCCTTCCCTCAACCGCTTCGCCTCCCAAAGCCTCCTGTTCGAACGCGCACACCCCGAGGCCCTTCCCACCATCCCCACCCGCCGCACTCTCCACGGCGGCCGCCGCGTCTTCCCCTTTCACAACTACCAGCCCCAACCCTGGGACAACGTCTATCTGCCCGGCTGGCAGTCCCTCTCGCCCTCCGAAGATACCGTCGCCGAAGCGCTCGGCCGTGCCGGTTACCACTGCGGCTTCTTCGCCGACGTTCCCCACTACTTCGTTCCCGGCCGCAACTTCACCCGCGGCTTCCATCAGTGGGATTACATTCGCGGTAATGCCGAGGACCGCTATCGCTCAACGTCCCTCCTCGATCCCGCCCAACTCGCCGCACGCTACGATTCCGCCCGCGGCGCCCAACACGCCGCCAATCTCGGCGGCTTTTCCCCCGATGAGATGGCCTTTGCCACGCCGCGCACCTTCACCGCCGCCATGCGATTCCTCGACGACAATCGCCGCAACACCAAGCCCTTCTACCTCTACGTCGACACGTTTCATCCCCACGAAAGCTGGGAAGCGCCCCGCAAATACTACGACCTCTATCGCGACCCCGCCTATCGCGGCAAGACGCACCTCACCGTG
>JBGSME010001074.1:0-1686 GCA_041740335.1 Bryobacteraceae bacterium
GCTACGGAGACATGAGTGCGCTCAACCCGCAATCCAAGTTCCAGACGCCCAATCTCGATCGCTTGGCGCACGAAGGGATGGTTTTCACCGATGGTCATTGCTCCGACACGGTTTGTACACCGTCTCGCTACTCTCCGCCAACTCGCCGAGCGTGTAACTTACCGATTTCTCCACCGGCTTCTTCAACGCAAGAGTAACCCGCGTATCCGGGCCGCCTTTGATCTTAAGCACCACGCCCTTGGTGGACCGGTCATCGATCATCTGCCGCAGCGCCGTGAATGACTGTACGGTCACCGACGTGTTGTTTCGCTCCACGATACGATCCCGCCGGTCTTCCTCGAGCGGGCCGGATTGGAAGCACGTCTGCACCGCCTCGATCCTGCCGTTCTCCACCTTCAGCGTGAACACCCAGTCGCAGACGCGTGTGATGCCGAGCGCCGGCCACGGGCCCCATCCGAACTCAAAGCGCAGCACGGCCGGCTTCTCCCAGCTTGCCGGCGATGGCACACGATCCTGGGGAAAGTCGCGATGAATCACGCGGTTGTTCTTCAGCACCTCCACAAAGTCCACTTGATCCCAGCCGTCCACTTCCACCTTGATTTCGCGATTCCGCGCATAGGGAACCTCGGACCCCATCATGTTGCCGTTCACCGAAAAGTCAAGGCCGATGCGATCGCCGGTTACCGCGTAAGTTCGGCGATTGCGGATGGCGTCGAAGATACCCTCGCGAGTAAGTGAGGTGGCTTTCACCGCAGCCAGGCCTTCGCGATACGCGCCGGGGTAGCCGAGATGATCGTCCGTGGACGCCACCACGCCGAGCCGGTGGCCTTGCGCGAGGAACGACTGGTAGGTGTTCCGCGTCCAGCGGCCCGGTTCGGTGTGGCGCGAATATGGAAAGGCTCCGCGATCATGCTCGGCGTTGCCCCACTCGGAATAGATTTCGAGGACGGGCGAAACGGCCGGATCGCGGCGGCCGATATTCGCCCCGCGATTGCCCTGGTGAAGAGCCGGATGATGCGGAATCATGATGCAGCCGCGCTTCTTGGCGAACGCCTGCAGTTGCTTGAGATCATGCGGGACGTAGAGTTCGGCGTCCAGATCGGGAAAGATCACGTGATAGTCGCCGAGGCTCGACGAGTGCCATTCATAGCCGGGAATGCAGACGAACTTGCCGCCAAGGTCGAATTCGCGCGCCATCTCCAGCGCTTCCGGCCAGCGCTCCTTGGTGATGGCGAAACCGTTGATCCACTTGTGCTCCACATTGTTCTCATAGTGCCCCACGTCATGCCATTGCGCGTGCGGAGTGAAGGCGAAGAAGTCCAGATGGTTGCGCGCGATCTCGAAGGTGCGCCGCAGTGAGCCCTGCGCGTAGCCGATGTTGTTGTGATTGTGGAGGTCGCCAAAATACGTGTTGTAGCGGGGCGTGTCCTGCTGCGCGGAGGCGCGCGAGGCCAGCGCGGCGGCGGTGGCCAGAAAAGAGCGTCGTGTGAATGCGGTTTTCATGAGCGATACAATCTCCGTTGATGATATCGCCCTTGACTCCATTGTCGTTTCTGGCCCGGTCGGCCATGGTTTATCCGGATAAAATCGCCGTCGTCGACGGTGCGCGCCGCTTCACCTACGCCGAGTTCAACCAGCGCGTTCACCGGCTCGGCGCGGCATTGCGATCCGCCGGCGTGCAGAAGG
>JBGSME010001075.1:0-1984 GCA_041740335.1 Bryobacteraceae bacterium
TGCCCCGAGATCTGAAGCCCCTGGAACCGAACCCTGGCTAAGCGGGCCCCTTCCGGGAATCGATGCGCTCATCGCGCCGCTGTTTTATTCCTTCGAACAAACCCGCCAGGAGTTGCGCCTGCACACCGAAGGTCTTACACCGGAGCAACTATGGAGCAAACCGCTCGGCCTTACTCCCGCCGGATTCCACATTCGTCACATCGGCGGCGCCGCTGACCGTCTCTCCACCTACCTCCGCGGCGACGCACTCAGCGACACCCAACTGAAGGCGATGCGGAGCGAGACCGAGCCCGGCGCCTCGCGATCGGAACTCCTCGGCGACCTCGATGCCCAACTCGGGCGTTGCGAAGCGGCCGTCCGCCTGATGGATGCCAAGACGCTCCGCGAACCCCGCGGCGTGGGCCGCAAACAACTACCCACCACCGTGATCGGCTTGATCGTGCACATCGCCGAACACACACAGAGGCATCTTGGCCAGGCGATCACCACGATCAAGCTGGTGCGCGCGCTTCGGCCGGAGAACGGGTGACCGCCGCTCCCAAAAAACTTGGACTTCTCGACGCTACCGCCATCATCGTCGGTTCGATGATCGGCAGCGGAATCTTTCTCGCCCCGGCGTTGATCGCGGCAATCGTGATGGAGGCCGGGCTCGGCATCGGCAACTTCATTTTCATTTGGATCGTCGGCGGCCTGCTCACTCTTTGCGGCGCTCTCTCCTACGGCGAACTCGCCGCGGCGTTTCCCCGGACCGGCGGCCAGTACGTCTTTCTTGGCGAAGCGTTCGGCCCGCTCTGGGGCTTCCTCTACGGCTGGACTTTGTTCATGGTGATTCAGAGCGGCTTCATCGCCGCCGTGGCCGTCGCTTTCGCAAATTACCTCGGCGTGTTTCTGCCAGGCGTCAGCCAGGCGCATACCGTGCTGTCGGTGGCCGGCATTCGGGTGTCCAGCGTGCAGCTAACCGCAATCGCATTGATCGTGATTCTCACCATCGTGAACTCGCGCGGGCTGCGCGAAGGCGCGTTCCTCCAGAACTTCTTCACCTTCGCGAAGGTCAGCGCGTTGATCGGCCTCGTCGGTTTCGGGCTGCTCAGCGGGCGCGGCGATTGGGGCCACTTCACTCCGCTCGCTCCGGAGAACATCAACACGGCCGTGCTGGCGGCATTCGCCGTCGCAATGTCGAAAGCCCTCTTCGCCTACGACTCCTGGAACATCGTCACCTTCGTCGCCGAGGAAACCGAAAATCCGGAGCGGACTCTCCCCCGCGCCCTCGTCTTGGGCACCGGCGCGGTGATGCTGCTCTACACGCTGGCAAGCGTCGTCTACCTCTACGTGATTCCCATCTCTGAAGCGGCCTCCGTGCCCGATCAGCGCATCGCTGCGCGGACGGCGGAAGTGTTGTTCGGCCCGGCGGGCCTCGGCTTGATCTCCTTCGCCATCCTGCTATCGACCGCTGGATGTGTCAACGGCCTGGTCTTGTCCGGACCCCGGCTCTACTATGCGATGGCACGCGACGGACTGTTCTTTCGCGGCGCCGGCCAACTGCACCCCCAACGGCGAATCCCCGTGCGTTCCCTGCGGCAGCAGGCGGTGTGGTCCATCGCGTTGGTGCTATTCGGAAGCCTGGGCGAGCGCGGTGCGCAGCTCTATAGCGATCTGCTGACCTTCACTTCGTTCGCGTCGCTGCTCTTCGCCGCGCTCACCGTTGCCGGTCTGTTCGTATTGCGCAACCGCCGCCCCGAATTGCCGCGCCCATATCGCGTCGCCGCGTACCCCTTTGTGCCCGGGCTCTACCTGATCGTCGCGGCGTTCTTCCTGATCTTCATTGCAGTCGGCGATCCGCGGAACTCCGGCTTCGGGCTGTTCGTCATCCTGCTTGGCCTTCCTTTGTATTGGTATTGGAAGAGGCAAGCACGGCAACGGTAGCGGGCAATACCGGAGGCCGCCAGGAAGTGTCGCGCCAGCCGAGCAAGCCTTCCGCCGCCGG
>JBGSME010001076.1:0-3053 GCA_041740335.1 Bryobacteraceae bacterium
CATCCAGCAGGAACGGCAGCAGGTTCCATTCGGCGATCACCATCAGCCCACCCACCACCGCGCAGATCGCAAACAATGGGCGCCAGTCCACTGCGCCGCGCCGCAGTGCTTGGATCAGCAGCACGAACGCCGCCGCCGCCAGCAGCATGTACAACGCCTGCGCCGCCTGGCCGTACAACTCGTTCTTCGATCGCATCGCCGCGAAGTCGCGCAGCCATTGCTCGGGAATCTTCAGGTACTCGGCATACGCCGCCACCTCGCCGCCGCGAACCGTCACGCTCCGCCGCAGTGTCGCGCCACGAACCTCGAATCCAACTCGCTCGAACGTGAACAGATGGTCCACTCGATTCGGGCGCTGTTCGGATTCCTCCTCCACGACTTTGTGCTCCTGAGTGGTCCGCCCGCGCAGAAACGTCACGGCGCGCTCACGAGCTTCTTCAACGGTCAGCCGATCCCCGGCCGCATCTTCCGCGATGCCATGATCGAAACCCATCACCCGGCCATCGGGCGACACCATCACCCGGAACTCCTCGCGCTCCGGCGGCTTGTACCAGCGCGCCCGCCAGCGCCAAACCGGGACCTCGCCGCGCATCAGCGCGTTTGCCTTTTCCAGTCCCAACTCACGTTCCAGAAACAAGCGCGCATCGTCGTCCGGCTCGAACAGCGTCAGATTCTGAAAGCCCTCGTGCCTCCATCCGCGGCTCTCGAGATACGCTGCCGCCTTGGCCGTAACCTCGTCGCGGCCCAGCGTCAATTCCAGCGACGCCTGCGGAAACGCGGCCCGGTAGTTGTACCACAGGAACCACCCGGAAAACACAATCACCGCCACGGCCAGAGCCATCAGGCGCCGGTCGTAGGCGGTGATCGTGTCAACGCGAACTGGGAGTACTTCTAGTGTTTCAAACGGCTGCACGCGGTGGCGGCCCCGGTAATGTCAATCGCGCCGGATCCTTCGTCGATGTGCTGGATCTTTCCATCGCCATCCACGACAAAGGTCGTCCGGTTCGCAATGCCGCGCTCTTCCATCAGCACTCCGTAGGCTTTCGATGTCTTGCGCATGAAGTCGCTGAGCATGGCGAACTCGGCTTTCAGCTCTTCTGACCAATGTTTCAACGTCGGAGCGTTATCGGTCGAAATCGACAAGACCTCCGCGCCGGCATCTTTGAATTTGGCGAGACCAGACTGGTACGCCGTCATCTCCTTCGTTCAGCCACCGGTGAAGGCGGCCGGGAAGAACGCCAGTACTACCGTGCGGCCGCGAAGCGCGGAAAGAGAAACTGGCTTGCCTTGCGTGGAAGGCAAAGTGAAGTCCGGAGCCATGTCGCCCACTTTCAGATGCGTTTTACCGCTCTGTGCCTGTAAGGCAAAGGCGCCAGCTCCCATGAGAATGATATGCCTACGGTTCATGAGGCGAGGTTACCATACTTACAAATCCAACGGATAGTCAAACAGACGCTCCAATCCATTCGCCCGCACGATGTAGTTGTCCTCCAGCCGGATCCCGCCCTGCAGCGCCTCGGTGTAGACGCCGGGCTCGAGCGTGAGCACGTCACCTTCCTCGAAGATATCGCCGGACGGCGCCATGAGGCGAGGCGCTTCGTGGCCGTGATGCCCGATGCCGTGTCCGAGGTGATGCCAGAAGCTGCGTTCGGTCACCGGCTCGGCGTCGAGGAACGCCTTCACCCGGGAATGTACCTCTCGCGCCGCCACGCCCGGGCGGACCATCTCTTCCGCCATCCGGCGTGCTTCCACTACGGCCTCCCACGCCCGCCGCTGGATCGCCGTCGGCTCTCCGCTCACCGCGAACGTCCGGCACGTGTCACCAAAGTAAAGGGCTGGCGCGGGAAAAAGGTCCAGGATGTAAAGGTCACCCTCTTCGAGCACGCGCGTAGCCGGTGGGCCACCGCCGCGAATACAACGCCTTCCGCAGGCAAAGTCGCCCGGAAACGGAATCACGGCGCCCGCCTCTCGCGAGATGGCGGCATGCATTTCGAGATAGACATCGAGTTCCGTGATGCCCGGCCGGATCACGGCTCTCGCGGTGTCGTAGGCTACCTTGCACAACCGCAGGCTGGCGCGGATCTCCTCGATCTCGTCCGGCTCTTTGCGGCGCCGGAGCTTCAGAATCTCCGCAAGCGTTCCCGGCCCTTCAAACACCGCGTTCCCGTGAGGCCGGCTTTCCACCGCCGCGCGGACCTTCTTCGCGAGATCCTCGAACGGCTGGGTCACGCAGCGCTCGGCGGAATAGGTCTCCGCCTGCAGCAACTCGAATTGCCCGTCCGGCCATGCGAAGAATGTCACCGGCGACTCAGCAGCCACCAGCGTTCCGGTGAAGTAGTAGGCAGTTCGATAGTTGCTGGTCACAAACAGGTCCCAGCCATTGGCGGCCATCTCATCGCGCAGCCGCTCCCTGCGCCGCAAACATCCTTCGGGCGTCAACATAAAGTTATTATCAACCTCATGCGACGCAGAACCTTCTTCGCCACCGCGCCCACCGCTGCCGCCGCGCTGCTCGAGCAACAGACGATCAACCTTGGCGTGATCGGCTCGGGCGGCCGCGGCACGTTTGTGATGACGGTCTTCCAGAGAGTGGACCCCGCCGTGCGCGTATCTTCGATCTGCGACGTCTATGAACCCAACCTCGAGCGGGCTCTCTCGGAAGCGCGCAAAAGCCAGCCAACGGCCGCGAAGGCGGTTCGCCATTATAAGGACCTGCTGGCCGACAAGTCCATCCAGGCGGTTCTCATCGCGACGCCCGAGCATTGGCATCACCGCATGGTGCTCGACGCGCTGGCCGCCGGTAAGGACGTCTATGTCGAGAAGCCGCTCTGCCAGACGCCGGAGCAAGGCGTTGAACTGGTGGAAGCCGAGAAACGCTCAAAGCAGATCATTCAGGTGGGCATGCAGCGCAGGAGTTACGACCTGTATCTTGACGCCCGAAAGATCGTCGGCGCCGGTACGCTCGGCACGGTCCGAATGGTGCGCTCGTGGTGGATCAACAACTATCTGGGCGCGGCGCGCGCCCCCAAGCTCGACGGCGTGCTCGATTGGGA
>JBGSME010001077.1:0-5528 GCA_041740335.1 Bryobacteraceae bacterium
CGGCGACCGGACGCCGCGGTACTCGAGAACCACCGGAATCGTCGCCTTGCCATCCACGCTGTACGGCACAATTGCGCTGGACTGCCCACCGGAAGCATAGAGCATCGGCGCGGCGACGCCGTCAAAAAACACACGTGTTTCCGCGGCAATGGAGGGAAACACTCCGTTTGAAGGCGACGCAATCGCCAGGTTCGCCGGACCAATGCCAGTGCCCGCAATCACCGCTATCTCGCCAGGGGCTACTGACCCGGCGAGGTAACTCGCCGCGCTTCCCACGCTCGCAATCGACACCTGCCCGCCCGCCGCCCGGTCCCCGAATTTCAACACAAAGACGTCGCCGAGCGGAGCCGCCTGTTCCGGCCCGCCGCCATATGCCGGTTGAAATGCGCCCGGGGTAGTGGGGAAGTCCGGTGACCCGGTTCCGCCGGTCACATAAATGGAGCCGGCTGGATCCATAGCCACTCCCAGCGTCCAATCATTGCCGCGCCCGCCGGCATAGGTGGAGAACCGGATCGCGGTGGCGGTGGAGTTCAATTGCGTAACGAAAGCGTCTCCGGTGACAAAGGCGTCTTCCGATTGCAGTCCGCCGAACTTCGCCTGCGTCGCGTCCTGCGTGACTGGAAAGTCACTTGACGATGTGCTGCCGGCCACGGTGACGTTACCGGCGGCATCCACCGCGAGTGCCGCGCCGATATCGTGTTTGCTCCCGCCGAGCAGCGTGCTGAATACCAGCGCGGAACCGGCCGGATTGAGCTTGGCGACAAACGCATCGTTGGCCAAATCGCCGGGCGCACCCGTGCGCAGCGCCGTCTGCAGCACGCCTGGCGTCGTCGGAAAGTTTGGCGAATCCGTCGTACCGGAAACATAGACGTTCCCCGCCGAATCGAGCGCGATCGAGCCAATCAAATCCTCGCGGCTGCCGCCGAGATAGGTACCCCAAATCACCGTGGATGCGCTGGGATCCAGTTTCACTACGAAGCCGTCGCCGACGCTTTGGCGCGTACCGCCGTAGCGATTCTGGAATGCTCCCGCCGTCACCGGAAACCCAAGACTGCTGGCCGTCAGTCCGGCCACGTAGGCATTGCCGGTCCGATCGACCGCAATCGCGGTGGGGAGGTCTCCATTGGTCCCGCCGAGGTAGGTGGAATACAGCAAGGCGCTCGCATCCGGATTCAGCTTGGCCACAAACCCCTCTTCCGCCCCTCGCGGCACCCGCTGGAATGCCGTATCGCTCCGGGGGAAATTGGAGGACTCGGTAACCCCGGTCAGATAGGCGTTCCCCTCCCCGTCCACGGCCAAGGCCATGCAGGCATCCCGCTTGCTGCCTCCCAGGTACGTCGAATAGAGAATCCGGTTTCCCGCCGGATTCAGCTTCACTACAAAGCAGTTCACCGGATCGCCGGAAATGTCCCCTTCGGGCGCGAACCGGCTCTGGATCACTCCCGGAGTGGTCGGGAAGTCTTCGCTGGTTGTGGAACCGGCGATGTATAGATTGCCCGCCGCGTCCACAACGATGCTGGTTCCGAAATCGGAGTCGCTCCCGCCGATGCGCGTCGAGTAGACCATCGCCGTTCCGCTCGCGTTCAATTTCGTGATCACAGCATCGGTCGGCTGAGCCGATCCAACCGGAGTGGCGATGCCTCCCGGAGTCGTGGGAAATCCTACGTCGCTCGTTCCGCCGGTGACGTATACGTTCCCGGAGGCGTCTGACGTGATCCGGGTAGCCATATCCGCACCGGTTCGCCCCAGGTAGGTTGAGTAAGTCACCACCGGATCGATCACCAGCGTTCGCGAGCGGTCATAACTTCGCACGTCAAATCCGATCTTGCCGTCCTCCTTCAGCGTATAAGCTCCGTCCACCGGTTCCCGCCGTCCATTGGTTCGCTGGTAGACGTCCGGTTTCCGCCAGACTAACTTCTGCTCCCCGGCCGTCAGTTCGAGGTTTCCGGCTCCATCCAGCCGGATATCTTCGGCGCCGCTGAAACGAAATCGTATCGAAGAAGGGTCGGCGCCGGGGGCTATCTCAAAATCGTGCTCGATCTCGCCACCGCTGTCGTAGTAGACCAAATCCACTCCCGGATACACGCCGCGATAGCGAAGCGACGTGTATACCGGAACGCCTGTGATCCATTTTTTGGGATCGCTGCCATGCAGGTAATTGACCGGTCCAATGAGGCCTTCGGGTTCAATCACCGTGGACCTCGATTGATTCTCCAGCCGCATTCTCACCACTCCGGCCGCGCCGCCGCTCGCGTCACGGAGATCGAACGCCGCTTCCGGCCGGCGTAGAAACAAATTGTAGCCCGGGCCTCGGCTCAGATACTCATATTGCGCGTCGGCCTGGCCCAGATTCTTTTCAAACACCGGGTGCCGCCGGTTCGTCCCCAATACCGCGTCGCAGCCGAATCCGAACGTGCGCGAGATGGAAACGGTGACGAATGGTCCAAAATTCCCTGCCATGAACTCACAGAATCTCTTCGTCGCAATCTCGCTGGCGGCAAACGGGCACAATCCGCCGAATAAGGAGCCTGAGTAGAGCAACAGCGATGCCAGTCCGGCAACACCCGCTGTCGCCGCTTTACCGCAGCTACTGTTCCTCAGCGTAATCATGCCAATTCCTCCGTCCCGCATGCGTCACTGCCACGCACCAACCACAACAGCAGGGCCCCGGAAAGCACCGCAGCGCCCGCCGCACATCCTTCGAGGGACCAGCCGGCATAGAGCACCCTATCCACGCGAAGGCCATCCAACAGCAAGCGGATGCTACCGAACCCGATGAACAGGACGCCCAACGGCAGGCCCGGCGGCAGCCGCCGGTGGCCCAGCCACAGAAACAGCAAAGCAAGCACAGCCGCCCCTCCCGCTTCGATCATCGACAAATCGATGCCGCCTTGTCCCGGATGCCCGTGCGTAAGTCCGCAACCAAGCCGCGCAAGCTGCCAGCCGAACGGAAATGCCCAGGCGATGCAGTCCAAATATTCGATTCGCTCCCGGGCATTGGCGCGCGCCATCCACAAAAAAAGCACCGCGCCGAGGCAGCCTCCGATCATCGCCGGCAGGCTCGCCAATCCCTGCAGCACCCAGCCGGTGGTGCGTTCCGCCATCGGGTCGGCCACTACACGCCAGAAAATTGCGCCGGTAAAGGCGAAGCACACCATCCAGGCAAAGAGAACGTTCGCCAGTTGAGCGTCGAGCCCCACCGCGCCGGCTCTCCATCGTGTCGCCCATTGGCCGCACAAGAGCCCGCCCGCCAACATCGCTATAGACGGAGCGATTTGAATCGAGCCGATTTCGAGGATTGGTAATTCAAAGCCTGACACTGCCGGTCTCTCCTTCCACTGTGTCGTTCCCTGTTGCAACATGCTATCGCAAAGGGCCGTTCCCCGCAACCAATCGGGCCCTGCTCCGGTGCGCGGCAACCCTCACAATGAACACTCTTTATTACCTGAAAAAGCGTCAATGTTAGAGTGATATGCTGTCGCCAGTTCAGGAGTCTCACATTGCAAAAACGAATCGTATTCCTCGTTGCCGCCCTCGCGGCTCTGTCCACCATGATGATGGCCCAGTCTGACCGTGGCATCATCACGGGAACCGTAACCGACTCGACCGGCGCCGCTGTTCCAGAAAGCCGCGTCGCCGCAACCAATACCGCCACAGGCATTGCCTTCGCCACCGAAAGCACCGGCACCGGCGACTACACCATTCCCAATCTTCCCGTCGGCACCTACTCGGTCCGCGTTGAACGGCAGGGCTTCAAGTCCGCGGTCCGCACGGAAGTGATTGTCACCGCCGGCAGCACCGTTTCCGTCAACGCGCAACTTGAAGTCGGCGCGGTGAGCGAATCGGTGCAGGTTGCCGCCACGCTCGAACTGCTGCAGGCGTCTACCGCGAAAGTCTCCACCGCCGTCTCCAACAAGATGGTGGACGAACTTCCGCTCGTCGTCGGCGGCGCCATGCGCGGTGCGTTCGATCTTGCCCTCATCACCCCCCAAGCCAATCAACCCAGTGACGACAACTTCAATGTCGGCGGCGGACAAGGCGGCGGCTATGGCGCCACTCTCGACGGCATCACCGTCCTCACCGGCCGCTTCAATTCCGTCCAATGGGCCAACGTCAATACGCCTTCCGTCGACGCCATCACCGAGTTCGCCGTCGAGACCAACGGCTTCAAAGCCGAGTTCGGCCGCGGGCAGGGTGGCACCATCACCTTCTCCTCAAAGTCCGGCACCAACCAACTCCACGGCACGGCCTACGAGTTCCTCCGCAACGATGCGCTCGATTCGCGGCGGTTTTTCGAAGATCAAAAAGGAAAGTACAAACAGCACGACTTCGGTTGGAGCGCCGGCGGACCCGTCGTCATCCCCAAACTCTACGACGGCCGCAATAAGAGCTTCTTCTTCACATCCGGCGAATGGTTCCGCAATCGCGTCGGCGCCGGCTCTGGACGATTCTCCGTACCGACACCGGAAATGTTCAACGGCGACTTCAGCAACTGGGTGGACGGCAACGCTCGCCCAATCGCCATCTACGATCCGGCCACCACGCGCCAGAACCCTAACGGCGCTGGATTCATCCGCACCCCGTTCGCCGCGAATCAGGTTCCCCAATCGAGCTTCGCCACCATCTCGCGTAACTACGTCAACCTCGTAAAAGACGCTCTACGCCCCAACAACGGCGCAGCGCCCGGCACCAGCGACTACGTCCGCAACAACTACATCAATAACTCCGGCACCCGCCTCGACCCCTGGACCAAGTTCAGCGTCAAAGGCGACCATAACATCACCATCAACGATCGCGTCAGCTTCCTCTATAACTACGGCTATCACGGCGGACTTGCCGGCCCCGACGGCTTCCCCGGTTTGCCGTACCCCGTGAACGATCAACGCGTGGATGATCAGAAGAGCCATGTATACCGCGCCACCTACGACAAAGTGGTGACGCCCACCATCGTGAACCACCTGGTTTTCGGCGTCAACTTCTGGAAGGAACGGCACGACGCACAAACCCTCGATGGCGGTTGGGAAGCCAAAGGCCTCTGCCTCAAAGGCGCATGGGACTGCAACCGCAACTTACTCATCGTCGAGTCTTCCGACTACAGCACTTGGGTCGCCCGCGCCTACGACGGCTCAGAGAATCTAGTGTTCAGCTTCGGCGACGACGTCACCATGACTCGCGGCAAGCACACCTTCAAGGCCGGCTATCTTTGGGAGCGCATCCACTATAACGGCTTTGGCCAACAGACCATCGGCGGACTCATCCGCGGCGACCGGCGCTCCACCAGCATCCCCAACGACAACAACCTTTCCACCGGCGGCGGCAACGGCTTCGCATCCTTCCTGCTCGGGCAGGGCTTCACCGGCGGCACCGAAAACGATCGCTTCGTCGGCCAGCAATGGCGCAGCCACGGCTTCTACGTGCAGGACGATTACAAATTGTCGTCCAAAATGACGTTGAACTATGGCGTCCGCTACGAGTTCACCCTGCCTCCGGTGGAACAAACCGATAAGTGGAGCGATCTCGATCCCACC
>JBGSME010001078.1:0-7871 GCA_041740335.1 Bryobacteraceae bacterium
GACTCGTGGACGCCTGATCCGAGCTCCGCGACCGGGCGCTATCATGGCGGAGGCGGGAACGGACGGGTTGGCGAGAAGGGTTCGGTGGCAATGTCAGTCACGGTACCAATCGGCATCGGAACGCTTGGGGCGGGGAGGAATTGAAGACGAGGATTGACGGTGACGGCGACCGGCATCAGCAACGAGGCCGCCAGGACCACGGTCCAAACGGCGGAACGCAAGGCTGCGTCTGCCCGGGCGGCAGCCTCGATCATGAGCGCGAATACATCATTGATCATCTGCGGCCCCCTTTGGCCTGTGCGATTTTCTTTGCGATTCGTTCCAACTCGCGGCGCGAGATGACTTCCACCATCCACCATCCCCACTAGCAATTGCTCGAACGACCCTCCGCAGAAACGCTCCACGATACCTCGGACGGCGCGGGCGCCCAGTTGGGCTTCGCGGCAGTGGTACGAGGAGCAGGGGCCGTGGCTCCAGACGTGACGGAGGATGATGTGTTCGAGATCGCCGAGGGCGGGTTTTGGGGCGGCCTTCGCGCTATTGTTGACCGGCGTGATTTCGGACCACTTGCAACGTACGGTCCCATCGGGTTTTTGAGAAAAAGTTCACGGCGAGATCCGCGATGTGCCGCCAGTTGGTTTCCACGAGATCCTGGGTGGGGGCATCGTAGGACCAGTAGATGAGCACCGGGGTGCCAATGATGTTCTCACGCGGCACGAAGCCCCAGTAGCGGCTGTCAGCCGAATTGTCGCGATTGTCGCCCATGGCGAAAAATTGGCCGGGTGGAACGATCAATTCTCCGTCGCGGACGTGGCCGGCGAGCATGCGGCGGGCGCGTGGATCGATGTATGCCGGGATGGAGTCCGGGGCGCCTGGAAAGTTGTCGCGATAGGTGTCGGTGTACGGGGTGAGGAGCGTGACATAGGGCTCGTCGATGATGTTTCCGTTGCGGATGACGCGCTTGTTCTCCATGCGAATGCGGTCACCGGGAATGCCGATCACCCGCTTCACGTAGTTTTCCTGGATGTTGAGCGGATAACGGAAGACGATGATGTCGCCGCGCCGGACTTCGCGATACGGGAGAATATGCCGGGCGATGGATCCGGGCGGGGAGAACATGAGTTTGTCGACGAAGACATGGTCGCCTACTTTGAGTGTGGAGTCCATGGATCCGGTCGGGATTACATAGCCCTGGACGATTGTGGTGGTGGCGAACAGGAAGATGAGGATGGTGCTGGCCCATTCGGTGGCATTGCGGGCGAAGCCGCCGGTGTCGCGGTTCATATCTCTTGCATACGAAGGCGGCGGTGTTGAAGTTCGGCGCAATCCGGAACAAATATTTCCACGGCCTACAGGGCGGAAAGGACCGTGTCAAGCAACGCTGCCAACTGATATCCTCTTTTTTGGCGCTTTTAAGGAGGACATCATGGATTGGCACGGCATCTCGACGGTTGCACGCGAAGCTTTCCGCGCTAGCGTCAATGATTGGATTGGAAAGGCGCGCATTCAGAACGGAAAGATCAACGGGCCCATGTTCCGGTTGGATCCAGGGGGTCTCACGAGCCTTGCAAACATGGAGGCCGGTTTGCTTCCGGCGCTGACGGCGGCGAGACTTCCGTTGCCGGTTGCGCAAGCCCTTAGCAAGACGCTCGTGGCGGCGTGGAACGATTGGACTCGCGGCTACCAAGTGGTGGCGCCGAGTGCCTTCCCGACGTTTGCCGCTGTACCTGGTCCACACGCACCACCGACGCCCTCCATTCCGATTCCTCTCCAGGCCGGTTCGTCGGCCGGTGAAGCGTCGCTCAATTCGGCGATTCTGTTTGGGAAGCTGATAGCCGCGCTGCGGCCTTACACCGGGCAAGCGCCGGGGAGCATGGATCAGGGGATGAAAGGCTTGGCCGACTGGGTCGATTCGAGCTTCCAGGATTGGAAAAGAACAGTCGTAATTTCCGGCATGATCGGACAGGGATCGGTGCCCACTTTCGCGCCTCCGTATGTTCCCGTGGGGCCTGTGATACAGGGCTTCATCACGCCCGGCGGACCGGTATATTGCCGGCCCACGATTCGGGAAGATCGTCCTCTAGCCGGCCTAAGGATCGATGCGGGTATTGCTCATCAATCCTCCGTCGCCGGAGCAACTTGGCGCTCCGCTGCTCGGCTTGCAGTACGCCGCGGCGTCGCTAATTGCCGATGGCCACGAGGTAGGCGTGATCGATGCGGCCGCGCGACACTTTGGCGGCGCTTTTGAGGAATGCCTTTGCGCTGCCGAGATCGCCGAGCAAGCCAGGGATTTCGCACCAGATGTAATCGGAGTGAGCCTGTTCACGCGCTGGGTGTGGCACGCCTACCAACTGGTGGAGCACCTGCGGGGCGGCCCGTGGACGCTTCTCGCCGGGGGCGCGCACGCCACTGTGCGTCCGGAAGAGACGCTTCGGCGTGGGTTTGACGCGGCCCTGACGGGAGAGGCCGAGCGAAGCCTTCCCCGGTTTGTGCGGTCACTGGAGGGGCGCGGCGACATGGGCCAAGTTCCTGGGGTTGTATTCCGGCAGCCGGACGGGACGGTTAGCTACGGTCCCCCGGCACAGTTCCTGGATGATCTGGATGCGCTCGCTCCGCCGTATCTGGCGCAGCCGCTGTTCAATCCCCGCTGGTATGATCGGACTGGACGCACGTCCACGCCTGGCGGAATCCTCACGAGCCGGGGCTGCCCGGCGCGGTGCACCTTCTGCGCGAATCACGTTACGGGACGCCGATTCCGGCACCGGTCCGCGGAGGGCGTTGTGGCGGAGATCAACGAGTGGCACAAGCTATCCGGACTTACTTACTTTCCATGCTGGGACGACGCACTGACTGCAAATCCCACGCGGCTCACTTCCTTGTGTAACGCCGTTGAGGCCGGAGTTGATTTTCCATTTTCGTTCGGAGCGATTACGCGCGCCAACATGGTGACTCCGGCGTTGCTGCGCACGATGCGCAAGGCCGGGCTTCGGCACGTGAACTTCGGCGTCGAAAGCGGGGACGACTCCGTTCTACGCGCGATTCGCAAGGGCATACGCACCGGCGACGTTGTCCGGGCGCTTGAATGGGCGAACGAAGAGGGGCTCGATACGGCGTGTAACTTCATGCTGGGCTTCCCGCAGGAGACTCCGGTGGAGCTCGAGCGGACACTCCGATTCATGGAGCGCATTGCGCCGTTGACGGGCACATTCAGCACGATGGGCGTTTTGGTGCCATTCCCGGGAACGCCGCTCTACGACGACTATCACTTCGAGCATCGCTTTACGGATTGGTGGTTGGACTCTGCCTATAGCCAATACACTGCGCCCCCACCGGCGGAAGATACCGAAAGTTACTATCGCTATTACATCGACGACGCAAACCTGGATCTCGACTTTTTCGGGTATGGAGCGGAGACACGCCGGCTGATTCGCGAGTGTCTTCGCTTCAAGGCCGAGCATAACCTGCGCCGGATGGGCACGCTACCGGCCCTCGGGGTGCGATGAGCGTCCCGGCGGCGGAGTGGTTGCACCCGGAAACGCCGCTCTTCTACGAGGCCTTCTACGAGGCACACCCCCGCTACCGGAAAGCCAATCAGGTTTTGATTGGGCAGGCCGGAATCGAGCCAGCAGAGTGCGTGCTTGACGTTGCGGCGGGGACTGGCCGCACCGCAGAGGCGGCACTCGGCCATCTGGGACTTGAAGGCCGCATCCTCTGTGTGGAGCCCTCGCGAGCGATGCGGTGGGCCGGGAAACGCCGGCTGACGGATTCTCGTGTGCGGTGGCGCGCCGGCATGCCGCCCGCGCCGGAACGTTTCGACCGGATTCTATGCGGGGCCGGAATCTGGCAACTTCCGGATTTTCCGTGGAACCTGGGGCGGCTGGCGAAACGGCTGCGGCCTGGCGGAGCCCTGATCTTCAATATCCGCTCTGTATCTGCTGGAGCCGGACCGGCCCGGCGGCGGTGACGATCCTTATCTGTTCTCGCTTCAGGCGCGGCTTGGCATTGATGACCAAGCGCAGGACGGGCTCGCTACGGCGCATGCCGGGGCAGCAGTGACTGCGGCGACAATCGACAGTGCTCTCGCCGCGGCGGGACTCCGCACGGCGCGTTGGTCTTTCGAAGCCAAACTGACGCAAACGGCCTATGCGGCCTGGTTGGCGATTCCGGCTGTTTCGGCCCGGATGCTGCCCGGACTCTCGCCCGGCGAGCGTGCCAGCCGCATCGAAAAGGCCCTGGCGACGGTGGATTGCGCCTCATGGCGATGGGAGCGGTGGCGCGGATGGACGGGATTCCGGTGATCCTGACCAAACCGCTCGAGGATGCGTCGCCGTTCCTCGCCGATCCTACGCGCTTGCGGAGGATTGCCGATCGAGATGGCTTTCTGTACCTGCGCGGACTACTTCCGCGGGGCGTCGTCGAGGCGTTCCGCGCGACGGTGGTGGAGTTTGCGGCGTCCACCGGTTGGCTGGACCCGAATTCGCCTCCTGTGGAGGGGCGCGCCATGCCGGGAAAGCGCGTTGGCTACTATCAGGATCCAGACTGGGTGAACCTCCAGATCCACGTGCAAAACCGCGCGGAGATGTGGACTGCCGGCGATCACGTGGCGATTCACCGCGCCCTTCACGCCGTGGATGGCCGGTCAAGCTATCTCTACCTTTCCACGGCAAACACGTGCCGCGTCTTTTCTCCGCATCCGGAGATGGCTACCCAGCCTCATCAGGATGCGCACTACCTGCGCTTCACCAGGGACTTCTGGACTGTGTGGATTCCGCTAGGCGATTGCCCGCGGGAACTTGGTCCGCTGGCGCTGCTGGCAGGTTCGCATGCGGAAGGCCTGCGCGCCCACACGGGCCAGGGTATTGTCGACGGCGGGGTGGAGGTGGCTTCCGACGCCGTGTGGAGTTCGGGCGATCTGGCTTGCGGTGACGCGATACTGTTCCGGCCGATGACGCTGCACCGATCCTTGCCGAATACGAGCGGAACGCATTTGCGGCTGTCGGCGGATTTTCGGTACGGATTTTGGCAGGAGGCGGCCGGGGAGATTGATTGGCGGCGGGCCGGTTCTGCTGCCGGATCGTCTTGAGTGCCGATGGGTCTCGAGGTCAGACACCGCTCAGATACCGGAGCGCGCCCTCGCTATCGCCGAGCTTCCCGGTGGGCACGCCCATGTGCTCCAACATCGAGAGGAACAGGTTGGTCATGGGCGTATCAGGGAATGATAAATGGCGTCCGGGACGGATTGAGCCGCCAGCGCGGCCGAGCATCGCCACCGGAAGATTGCGGTGCCAGTGGATGTTGCCGTCGCTGATGCTGCTGCCGTAGACGACCATCGAATTGTCGAGCAGGGTAGAGTTGCCCTCGCGGATCGATTTCAAGCGGCCAACGAAGTAGGCGAACTGTTCCACGTGATGGCGATTGATGCGGGTGACCTTTTCGATCCACTCCTCATTGTTGCGATGGTGGGTTAAGGGATGATGCGGATCGGAGAAGCCGAGTTCGGGATAGGATCGCGAACTGCCCTCCTTGGCGTAGATGAGGGTGGCGATGCGAGTGATGCCGGACTGTAGAGCGACGATCAGCAGATCGTGCATTAGCCGCACGTGTTCCACAAACCCGAACGGCACGCCAGCCGGCTTCTCCATGGCTGGCAATGCCTCCGCGCCCCGCTGTTCGGCTTGCGCGATGCGCTGCTCGATTTCGCGAATGGCGGTGAGATACTCATCGATTTTACGGCGGTCGCCGGGCGCCAGGGTGGTGAGTAATTCGTTGGTGCGGGAGCGCACATAGTCGAGCACGCTGGCGCGGGCGGCGGGATCGAAGCCGGAGTCCAGGCTGCCATAGAGGCGCTCGAACACGGAGCGCGGATTGGTCTCCGGGGGGTTCGGGACAGTGGAACTCTTCCAGGACATGCTGTTGACGTAGGCGCAGCTATACCCGGCGTCGCAACTGCCCACCATTCGGGTGGCTTCGCAGCCGAGCTCAAGCGAAGGCAGGCGGGTTTGGGATCCGATGGCGCGTGCGGCGACCTGGTCCACTGAGATACCGGCTTCGACGTCAGCACTGGTGGTTCGCTTGGGATGGACGCCGGTGAGATAGGTGCCGCCGGCGCGTGCGTGGTCACCGGCGGGCCCTTCGCCGGTGCGGTGCGCCAAGCCAGTGAACACAAGCATGTCGTCGCGATAGGGAGCTAGCGGCTCCAAGATGCGCGGCAGATCGAAACCGGAGCCTTCTTTCTTCGGGGTCCAATCGCGCATGATGACGCCGTTGGGTACGTAGGCGAAGATCATGCGGACGGGTGCCTTGCCTTGCAGCGGCGAGGCGAAGGCGGGCTGCATGGCATCAAGCAGAGGCAATGCGATTGAGACGCCGGCGCCGCGGAGCACGGTGCGGCGCGCAAGGTGGCGGCGGGTCACGAAGTTCATGGCTGCGAGGACCTCCCCTGAAATTCTGCGCTTTCGACGATCCCCAACACGAGTTCTGAAAAGCGGTAATCGTGAGCGGCAGCGCGCTTGACAGCGGCGCGAACGGATGCCCGGTCGTCCGGGCCGAGCCCGCGCCCCAGGGCATACGTCATTAGCTTTTCGGCGACGCATGCGGCGAAGGCGTCACGATCATGCTCAAGCACGCTAATCAACGCGGCGGGGCCGGTGATGGGGCGCCCGTCGGGCAGGGAGCCAGAGGGATCGATCGGCAGTTTGCCCTCGTGCGAGCGCCAAGCGCCTACGGCGTCGTAGTTCTCAAGAGCGAAGCCAAGCGGATCCATCTTCGCGTGGCAGGACGCGCAGACCGCGTTGGCGCGATGCTGTTCGAGTTGCTCGCGCAATGTTGCCGATTCGCCGACGCCCTTCTCGTTGAGCGCGGGCACGTCGGCGGGCGGTGGGGGCTGCGGCGCGTTGAGAATGTTTTCCAGGATCCACTTGCCGCGCAACACCGGCGATGTGCGCGTGGCATACGAGGACACCGTAAGAACACTGGCGTGGTTCAACACGCCGGCGCGGCCGGAGCCGGTGAGATCCACCTTACGGAAATCCGTTCCGGTGACACTCTTGATGCCGTAATGCCGAGCGAGGCGTTCGTTGAGGAACGAATAGCGGCCGTTGAGAAGATCGAGGACGCTGCGATCTTCCGCCACGATGTATTGGAGGAAGTGTTCGGTTTCGGCGGCCATTGAGGAGCGGAGATAGTCGTCAAAATCCGGGAATCGGTCGCGATCGGGCTGGACGGATTCGAGCCGCCGCGTCTCCAACCACTGGCCGGCGAAGTTCTCGACGAGCGCTCGCGATTTTGGGTGCGCGAGCATGCGGCGCACATGACGCGCGAGCACGACGCCGTTCCGCAGTGAGCCATCTTCGGCGCTCCGCAGCAGGTTCTCATCGGGCATCGAACTCCACAGGAAATAGGAGAGGCGGGAAGCGAGCTGGAACGGGTCCGGCTTCTCGCGTTCGATGCGAAACAGAAAATCAGGCGAAACGAGCATGGCTTGCAACGCCGTGGCGATGCCTTCGGATAACGAGCCTCGCGATTGGCGCGTTTTGGCGGAGAGGGCGAGCAACCGGTCGACTTCGGCCGGGGTGACGGCGCGGCGAAACGCTCTTCGCGCGAGGTCCGCTAGAATGCGCCGTTCGCAGGCGGCGGAGTGGTTGGCTGAATCGGCGTGGCCGCATGTATGGATAGCGGCGATGCTCTGCGGCGTTGGGCCATGCCGCGGATTGTACGGACCGGAGATGTCGACTTCGGTAACGGCCAAACCCTCAAAGCGCGGATTGGCAATCTGTTCCTTCGCGCGTTCCACGGAGAGCCGGCGCTCCTCCACCTTCCAAGGCGGCGTATCGGGCGGTAGTGCGCGAAAGGACTTCAACGGGTCGCGCAGC
>JBGSME010001079.1:0-6875 GCA_041740335.1 Bryobacteraceae bacterium
GGCCGCGTACGTCCGCTCACTGCTTGTCAGAAACAGGCCCGAAGGAAAAGTGGTCGAGATCGACGCGGCCGTGGGCCTATCAAACGCGTCGGTTCAGCAGCGGCTCACGGCGATCCGGCTGTTCTACGACTTCCTGATGGAAGAGCAGCAGTGCAGTTCCAACCCCGTCGGACGTGGCCGCTACACGCCCGGTCGTGTGTTCGGCGGACATCGTGATCGCGTTCTGGTGCCGCGAGTGAGAAAGCTCCCATGGATCCCGACGGATCAGGAGTGGTTGGCGCTGGTTCAAGCAGTGCGCACTGGAAGCGCGCGAGACCGGTTCATGGTTGCTCTGGCCTACGACGCGGCGTTGCGGCGTGAGGAGCTTTGTGAGCTTGCGACAACGGACATCGATCCAGCCCACCGAGTATTGCGCGTGCGTGCCGAAACGACAAAGAACCAGAGGGAACGCGTCGTGCCATTCTCGATGCACACCGGCACGCTGTACCAGCAGTACTTGACTGACCGGCGCGACCTTGGCACGGCTCGTGGGCCGCTGTTTCTGTCGGCATCGAACCGGAATCGCGCCCAGCCGCTTTCGATCTGGAGTTGGTCGAAGACGGTGAAGGCCTTCGCTACAACCGCCGTCCTGCCGCGCTTCTCGACGCACACATTCAGGCACCTGCGGCTGACGGATTTGGCGAGGGCGGGTTGGGACGTGCACGAGATCGCAACCTTCGCCGGTCATCGCAACGTGGAAACCACGATGATGTACATCCATCTCACCGGCGGTGAGTTGGCGAAACGGTTGGAGCAGGCGTCAACAAAATTCCACGAACTGCGGATCAGCCCGCTCGCGGAGGCACGCCAATGAGTGGGGCCACCGCGTTGGTTCTTACAACATCCCCCAAGGCGTGGAATTGGCGCCTCGACCTGCGCGCCTATGATCAAGCCGCACCATCCCGAACAGAGTTGGGCGAGATCAGGACACTGCTCAAACAGCAGTGGCGGGGACGCTACCGAACGAACCTTTGGATTCCGCGGCTTCGAAGGCTCGTTCAGCCGATCCTCGACGCGGAGACTCTGTTTGAGCCGGCTGGGCAGAATCGCAGATCGATTCTGCGGATTGTGCTCACCGAGATGCTGGCCCGTCGTAGCTCGATCTGGAACTGGTCGCCGCGGATCTGGGCGACCATATGCTGCGCAGACCGCGCCGCTTTCACTGAACGCTATGGTGTCGCCGGAGACGCACGTCTTCCGTTTATCGCTATCAGCCTCCTAACTGAAGCGCCCCGTAGACCTGGAACGCTGCGGCGTCTTTGAGCGAATTCTGCTTGCGCAAAAGGTGTTCGGGCATGCAGCCGTAGATTCAACGATGAAGCAGGTAGCGGACATCCTGAAGAACTGGGGCTACGGCACAAGCCACAAAGCGCAGGACGAAAGCGTGCTGCCCGAGATCATGTTGCTCAGTGGGAGCCCGTTGCCGCAGGACATCAATCGACACGTCCTGTCGAGCGCCTATGAGAAGTGTGGCCCGATCAGCAGACGCCACGCCATGCAGAGGATTTCGCAGGCCTTGCACCAGCTTGGCCATATGGAAGCGCCGTTGCAACACGGGTGGAAGTTTCCGCGTAGTGGCCAATCGCCGGATTTGACCGCAGACATCGACAAGCGCTGGGTGAGCTATGCCGAACGTTGGTTCGCCACCTCTACGCTGGCGCCGGCGACGCGAATCGAGGTGAGGTACATGCTACTCAAAGTCGGCCGCTGGGTGACGGCGACGCACCCAGCTGTGGCGTCGCCGGAGTTATGGACGCGTGAGACGGCCGCACAGTGGGTGGCAGCGGTACTCCGGATGCGCGTGGGCGAGTGGCACAACCAGATTCGAAGGATCAAGGAGCATGGAAAGCCGTTGAGTCCGCCCGCGATGATGGGGCACTGCGGGATGTTGCGCGCGTTCTTCCGGGATTGTCAGGAGTGGGAGTGGTTCCCTCGGCGGTTCGACCCACGACGTTGCCTGCGCACCCCGCGCAGCGTTCGAAGCCTGATCGGCCCGAACCCTCGAGTGATCGCTGACGACGTATGGGCCAAGCTGGTGTGGGCGGGACTCAACCTGACGCAGAACGATCTGCCCCATGGGAGCACCATCTTCTATCCAGTAGAGATGATTCGGGCCCTCGCGCTGGTTTGGTTGTTCGGCGGGCTTCGATCCGACGAAATCGCGCGCTTGCGAGTCGGAGCTATTCGCTGGAAGGAACCTGCCGACGGCAGCAGTGAAACCGTGGCCCGAGGGTGCCTGCTGGATGTGCCGGTCAACAAGACGAGCACGGCGTTCGTAAAGCCCGTCGATCCGATTCTTGGCGACGCCGTGGAGGCATGGGAGAAACTCCGTCCGCATCAGCCATCGCTACTGGATCACAAGACGGGAGACTTGGCCCAATTCCTGTTTGCCTACCGCGCCCGGCCACTGGGAGACCGCTACCTCAACCGCATGCTGATTCCCCGGCTTTGCGAAAAGGCGGGCGTTCCCAGAGAAGACGCTCGCGGAAAGATCACCAGTCACAGAGGAAGGTCCACGATCGCATCGCAGCTCTACAACGCCAAGCAACCGCTGTCGCTGTTCCAGTTACAGGCTTGGTTGGGGCACCGGTCACCCAATGCAACGCAGTACTACGCGAAGATCTCACCCACCAAACTCTCCAAGGCGTACAACGATGCCGGATATTTCGAACGCAACCTCCGCTCGGTCAACGTCCTCATCGATCAAGATGCCGTACGGAAGCATGTGCCGGACGGCGACGCCTGGAAGTTCTACGATCTCGGTCACGGCTACTGCACCTACGACTTCTTCGATCAGTGCCAGCACCGGATGGCCTGCGCGAAGTGTTCGTTCTACACGCCGAAGAGCTCGACGGGGGCGCTGCTATTGGAGGGCAAGGCGAACCTGCTGAGGATGCGGCAGGAGATTCCGTTGCTGGATGCCGAGATTGCGGCCATCGACGACGGCGTCGGGGCGCTCGATGACTTGATGAAGAAGCTGGCCGACGTTCCCACACCTGCCGGTCCTACGCCACGCGAACTGCGGGCCAACCCACTGGTCCAGGTCCGCGATGCAGGCCGAGAGAGTGGCCATGAGTGAGTGGGTTGATTTTCGCAGCCTCAAGGAACAGGTTCGGCTGTGCGATGTGATTTGGCGCTACGGCGTGACCCTTCAAGCCGTTGCGTCCGGAGTCTTGCGTGGCCGGTGCCCGCTGCCGACTCACGGGTCGCAGGACTCGGCTCTCAGTTTCTCCATCAACAGCGCCAAGAACGTTTGGGCATGCCATTCACAGTCGTGCATCGTTGCGCGTGGCGGCGCCATCGGCGGCAACGTGCTCGATTTTGTCGCGGCCATGGAGGGATGCTCGATCCGCGCGGCAGCCTTGCTTCTGCGGCATCAGTTTGGCATGGCAGGCGAAACCTCGGCGCTTCGGCCGATCCGGCAACCGGCGCTAGCGCCAGCGAATCGCGCGCTGGGTTTCCAGTTGTTTGGTCTAGATCCGCTTCACGCATACATCTCTGAGCGAGGCATCTCGCCGGCGACGGCGCGGCTGTTCGGAATCGGCTACTACGCTGGACGGGGGTTCCTGTCGGGGAGGGTGGCGATCCCGATTCACAATGAGGCTGGCGCCCTGGTCGCCTACGCAGGCCGTTCCGTGGACGAGCAACTGCCGAAGTACAAATTGCCTCCCGCCTTTCGCAAAAGCTCGGAACTGTTCAACCTCCATCGCGCAGCCCATACGACGCGGCGCTGTGGTCGTCGTAGAGGGATTCTTCGACTGTATGCAGGTGCATCAGGCAGGCTTCGCGAATGTCGTAGCTCTAATGGGTTGCACTTTGTCAATGCAACAAAGAGAGTCGCTGGAACGGTGCTTTGCCTCCGTCATCCTTCTGCTGGATGGCGACGAGGCGGGTAGGAACGCGACGGCCAAGATAGCGGCGAGCCTCTCGGCGCATATGACGGTTCATTTTGGCCATGTACCAATCGGGCGGCAACCGGATCAACTTTCGGCGGAAGAATTGCGAAGCGCCGTTGAGGACGCCACGAGCAACGCATGAAGCGGCCGGCGTTACCCGGCCAGCTTCCATGCGCTCGGCGACTCCTGAATCGATATCGGCTCCGCCGCCGTGACCGCCCGGCAGAGAGACGAGTACTTTACCGCCGAGAAGCCGAGTTGTTGCGCGATCCAGTCATGGCGGATCTCCGCTCCGGTGCGTTCCATTTCCGCGAGCATCGCATCGCGCTGCTTCTGGAAGCGGCGAACACTGCGCGGCAGGGGATCGATCTGCCTCAGGTAATCCAGGAGAGCACCACGGATCTTGTGCTCGGCGATGGTCTTGAGAAGACAGCCGTGCGTTGGGTCGAACCGATCAACAGCACGGATGAGTCCGATGGTTCCCGCCTGGATGAGGTCGTCGAGTTCAACCTGCGGACACCGGCGATGCAGCCGCCTGGCCAGCAACTCGACTTGTGGCAAGTGCGAAAGGATCAGATCATCGCGCCGTGATGTGTTCGTCATGACGATGTACTCCGTTCCTGTAGAGGCCGCCTATGCGGCGGCCTCGTCGTTGGATCCGGCGGTTTGCGCAACGCGGCCCAGGCGCACAAGGCGCTGGACGCGGATCTCGGTGACGGACTTCTTGACGCCGTCCTTGCCGGTGTAATCGCGGTTCTGTAGCTCACCAACGATCTGGACTCGCGTCCCCTTCTTGAGGTCGCTGGCCCACGACGCCACCGCCTGGAAGCGAACGCAGCGATGCCACGTCGTCTTCGACTCCCACGCTCCGGTTTCGCGGTTCTTCCACGAACGCTTGGTGGCCAGCGAGAGGACCGTCAGCGTCGAATCATTCCGGGTGGTACGGGTTTCGGCGTCGGAGCCGAGGTAGCCGATCAAAGTCACGTTGTTGAACATTTCGTTGTCTCCTTCTGCCCCGTCTCTTGACCGGGGCACCCGAAAAGCAAGCGGGGCCGCTCCCAAGAGCGCAGCGGTGAGATGGAGCGCTTTGTTGGAGGGGCCGGGCGGATTCCGGTGAGCGCAGCGAACGAACTCGTAGAGCGGAATCCGGCTGGAGGAACCGACAAAGCAAGCGGAGGCGAGCGCAGGGCGCGGCCAGGCGGTCACGCCGTCAAGCGCAGCGGTGCCCGGTCAAGGTCGGCGGCAAGGGGAACAACGAGTCGATGGAACAGGGTGACTTCGGCTGAAGCCGGGCTTGTGTTGAAGCCCCGCCCGGAATGTTAAACGAGACAATCACCCGAGCCGGCCAAGACGCGGGTGAAACCGAACCGGGTGGGAGCTACTGCGTGAGGAAGCTGTCTATGCTGGCGGTGGTCCACGTCGCGACACCGCAGCCGAAGAAGTCCGTGTCCTCGGTCCAGATCGGACAACTGAGCGCCAACGCGGCGGCCAGAATCGGCCAGTCCTCCGGGTCGCGGGCAGACAGGCGCTTCCGCGCTTCCGACTCGTGGTCCACGTAGAGGTCGAGGCTGACGATCGTCCCGAGAGCGGCCATGGATCGGAGCGAACGCAACGCAATCGCGGGATCGTCACCGCGCTTGATCACGAGTGCGGCCAAGTGCTCCTCGGCTTCGGCGTACGCAGTTCCGGGAATGAAGAAGGAGATGCTATCGGCGTGCGCCTCGAGAATTCGGCGAACGCGTTGACCGAGTACCGCGCGAATCAGAATGTTGGCGTCCAGCACCAGTGCCTTGCCAGCCATGTGCTACCGCGCGTTCCGCTTCTTCTCGCGGCTGACGCGACGGATCTCCTTGAACTCTTGCATGAGCTCGTCTTCGGACGCGCCCCACGCTGCGATCATCGAATCGAGTTCCTTCGCCGCTGCCCGCATCGCTTCGACTTCGGCTTTGCGGCTCTTCTTCTGGGCGGGAATGTAGAACCCGAGCGTCTCGCCATGCCGGGTGATCGCGAGCGGTTTGCCCGCCTCCAGATAACCCGCGAGGTTCTCGCGAAACTCCCGCATGCCGATCTTTTCGGTTTCCATCGCTGTGTACTCTGCGTACACAATAGCATCTTCGGTGCTGGCTTTCAAGGCTGCGAGTGTAAGCCAACTGGCTTCAAAACGAAAAGGGGCTTGAAAAATGGGTCCGATTCCATATAATCGACGGATGGTGCCACGACGTTCGCGTTTGCGACAACAACAACCACTGCGTGAACGTATGCGGCGACGGCTGGTATGAGTGGAACAGTTGCACTACCGATGCCGCTTATCGCGCTCCCAATTGCGATCTGTTCAACAACGCCGGCTGCTCCGCCCAGAAGTCGGCGACCGGGATCAATGTCCACGGGACGGTCACCGTCGAGATACCGGTCCGGTGCCCGATCGACTCTGATGGCGACGGCGCCGCCGATACTGGCGGATGCGCCGATATCACCACCTATACGCACAGTCGCAATTTTCTCAGTTTATGCGAACTTGACCGCTTGACCGGCAACGCCTCATCCAGACCCTCTATTTTCCACCCACGCCCGTGCGCGTTCAATGCACTGTTTCCGGGTGCGATCCCGCGGGCAGTGAATGGGTGACGCCGGAATCCTACGACAGTCCGGCGTCTCCGCCCAAGGTCTTTGCGGAAATGGCAACGGTGGTCAACTCGGGCCAATTCTCCGCCAACGGCGCGTGCCGGCTGCTGCTCTCTGTGGTTCGCTCGCCTCGGCGTTCGGAGCCCGTCTTGCGCTCACAACGGCCGCGGCCGATCCCGGCCCGTTGCCGACGACGTTGGGCGGTGTCAACGTCAACATCACCGATAGTAACGGCACCCGCGCCGCGGCGAAGCTCCGCTACGTATCGCGGTCGCAGATCAACTACCTCGTGCCGGCCGGTCTTGCCGGCGGCGAGGC
>JBGSME010001080.1:0-6095 GCA_041740335.1 Bryobacteraceae bacterium
TGTCGAGCCCGCGCACAGTGCGGGGGCGGCGGGCATTGCCGAGCGTCATCCGGACGATCGCGCGCGCGCCGCCGGTCTTGTGGAGCACCGTGGTCGTTCCGGCCGCGGTGAGATAAGTTGTGATCCCGGCACCTCGGGCGACGTATCCGGGGCCGACGTTTGCTTCTGTCGCCAAGGCGGGCTCGAAGAAAACGGGTAGAGCCCTTTCGGCCGCCACAGCGCGCGCCAGGGGGCAGGCCAACAGCAGCAAGTAACAACCAAATATTCGGCTCATATCGGTGCAGGCAGAGGCGCGCTTTCACGAGTTGCCGACCTGGCGGCCTTTGCGCTTTCGCCTCGCGCCTCGCCTGCGGAGCGCAGATCCCGAGCCGCGGCGGTGCACGGGACTTCTGTCACGGGCGGCTAGGGGACGGTCACCGTACCCATGGACTGCCAGCCGGGGTTGTTTTCCGCCACGTCGCGCGGCGCGACGTAG
Source organism: Bryobacteraceae bacterium (assembly GCA_041740335.1). Classification (GTDB taxonomy): domain Bacteria; phylum Acidobacteriota; class Terriglobia; order Bryobacterales; family Bryobacteraceae; genus DSOI01. Next base: position 476 of record JBGSME010001080.1, read on the forward strand.
ATTATGCGATCTCCCTTGAAGGCTGGAGTGAACGATATGCTCAGGGTTAAGGTCAAGTTATTCCCCGAACCGCTGACACTCGACGCGGCGGCGTTGATCGTACACTGACTATTGCTCACGGTGCCGCCGCCGGGGATGATGGTATTGCCTGCGAACGGCCCCCCGGCATCACCGGCGTCATTCACCAGCAACAAGTCACCGGTGGGCCGGACGAAGGCGATGTAGCAGGCCTGGCGGCCGTCAATCGCGTTGTTGATCAGGATATTGACGATGTTCAGATCAGCGAAGCCATCATTATCGGAAAACGTGGTAACGAGGGTCAGGGACGAGCCGGTGACCCGTTGCGGAGACATACTCACGACGCCGGGCGAAGAGGGCGGGCCGAGGGGGATGTTCCAGACACCCTTGGTCACCCAGCCGGAGTTATTCGCGGCTTGATCGCGGGCCGCCTGATAGATCACCATATTGCCGGCAAGCGCCGCGGTGAAGGTCATGTTCACGTTCAGTGTAAGCCGGTTACCGCTCATCGAAGCCGAGGAGCCCGTGCCATTGATCGTACACTGGCTATTGCCGATCGTGCCGGTGCTCGGAATCGGCAAGCTGCCCGCGAAGGGGCCGCCGGCGTCGCCTGCGTCGTTCACAAGAAACATAGTTCCGGTGGTGGGCCCGGAGGTGACGTAGGCGATGTAACACGCGGTTCGCCCGTCGAGCACGTTTTTCACGATCACATTCAGGACATTCAGATCGGCGGCTCCGTTGGGATCCTCAAACCGGAAAGTAAACGTCTGGTTCGTGCCGGAGCCGAAGGCGGGCATGGGTTCGAGCACGGTGGGCCCCTGGCTGAGGCTCTGGGCGACATTGACTGTCTGAAAGGCTACCGTGGCCGTACCGTTCCGGGCGAAGGCGCTGGGCGCAACGGTGAGATTGGCGGTCCCGCTGCCGGTTTGAACGACGCCGCCACCGGTGATCCAGGTGTCAACCGGCGTCGCAATCCAGGGGCAGGTCCCCGTTGTTGAAACGGATATCGGCAGCGATCCGCCGGTGAGCCCGATTCCGGCCGGATTGGGTGACACCGAATATGTGCAGGTCTGGACGGAGAAGTTGGCGGTATACGTGGTGGGTGCGCCAGGAGTAACTACGGTCTGGGACTGCGCGCTGGTGGTTAGAGGCGCGTCCCAGGATTGCCAAGAAAAAGCCTGGTCCGGCTGTTGGAACTGGGGATTCTCGGCGTTGACGGTGTGCGATACGCCCACGGCCCAACCGAGCGTCACGGGAGTGGTATAGGTGGCCCCATCGATAACCAATCTCAGGCCAGCCGGGTTGGTGGCAAAAGTAACCGCAATTGGAGGGGGCCCCTGGGTGAATTTCGCCGCGAAGCCGTCCAGACCGCCATTGGCCGTGGAGTCAAACGGGCTGACCACGGTCAGGTCGGTTGAGTCCGTGGCCCCGGCGAGGAATGGCTCACTAGAGGCCAAGGCGACACCCTGAGCCGACTCGGCGCCCGAGCCTCCGAAGAAAGTCGAGTAAACGAGAGCCGTGCCGGCGGGGTTGATTTTCGCAATCACGGCATCGCGAGCGCCGCGGAGAAACGGTTGGTTGGCATTGTAAGTAGGAAATCCGGAGGAGCTCGATGATCCCACCAGCACGGCGTTCCTTGAGCCGTCCACTCGAATCGCGAGCCCGGTCTCATCGCCGGAGCCGCCGAGGAACGTCCCGTAGTTGATCTGCGTGGTCCCGGTAATCTTCACAAGGAAGATATCGCCGCTGCCATTGTGGGTGACGTCGAAGGAGCCGGGGGTGGTGTGGGGAAACGAGCTTGAAGTGGTGCGTCCTGTCAAATAGCCCGCGTCAACGGCATCCGCGGCCACTCCATTGATCTCATCGGTCCCGGAGCCGCCCAGGTAGGAGATGGTCTCGACGGCCTTTGTGGTGAGGTTGAAGCGGGCCCATAACCCATCGCTCGGCCCGCCACCGTAGGTGGCCTGGATCGGCGAGACGACAGCTAGCCCGTTTTCCGTGGTGCCACCCACTATCGCCACGTTGGTGTTAGACACCGCCACCGCCCGCAATTCCTCGAATCCGGTTCCGCCAACCAGTGTTCCGAACGTTTGGGTCTGCAGATTGGAATCGAAGCTGGCAATGAAACCGTCGCCCAATCCGGAGAGGGTGTTATCGTGGGCGGACGGGAGGGACAGATTGGAGGAACCGCTCTGGCCAACGATCACGGGTCCACCGCTGGTATCGAGGGCGATCCCGAACGCGAAATCCTGGCCATTGCCGCCGTAAAACGAGGAACGGACAATGACGCCCGACGAGGAGTTGAGCTTAGCTACGAAGGCCTCGTCAAAGCCCCGGTTGGTGGTCTGAGCCGCACCGGTGGTGGCCGGAAGGGTCGTCGATTTCGTGGTACCGGTGACGAAGACGTTGCCCGAGGTAGAGTAAACGATCCCGGTACCGGTTTCGGTACTTGCGCCGCCCAGGTAGACGGCCCAAGTGAGCGCTGTTCCGGCGCTATTGATTCGCGCCACGAAGGCATCGGAGGTGCCTTGAATGGATCCCGGCGGAAAGTTGGCGGACCCGGTGGTACCGACAACGTAGGCATTGGTCCCATCGGTGGCCACATCGGCGACAGCATCGGAACCCGAACCGCCAATATAGGAGGAGTAGTTCACAATCGGGTCAATGATAAGGGGCAGCTCAGCCCGGTAATCGCCAAGGTCGAACCCGACGGTTTCTTTGTGAACCCGATAGCGTGCCTCCACGGTCACCCGGCGTCCGTCGACATTCTGATAGACGAGCGGTTTGCGGTGATAGATGTTGCCCAGACGGGTGCGCAGGAGCAAATCCCCGTTGCCCTGAATCTCAACGGAGTCCGCCCCGGTAAATCCGAGTTTGACCTGCCCTGGATCGGCACCGGGACTCAGCACGAAGTCGTATTCGAGAGACCCTTTGCCGGGATAGTAGACCAGATCCACGCCCGGATATACCTGGCGGAGCTGGACGCGGCCGAAGTGGGGCACCGAAGTGTGCCACTGCGCCGGATCGCTGCCGATATAGTAGTGGCTAACGCCTTCCATCGGGTCCAGACCGCGCACTTCGCTGGTGGAGGCTCCGATCAGTCGCGTGCGAACCACGGCCTCATCGAAGCCTAACGGTTCGTTGCGGGTGGCGGAACTGCTTTTCCGGGCGCTGCGCAGGACTGTTACGGCCTCGCCCTTTGTGAGATAGACCGTACCGCTGCCCAGCCGGGCGATGAACTCGACGCCGGACGCCACCTGTCCTTTGTTTTGTTCAAAATAGACCGGTATTTTCCCGTACGCTGCGTCCGGAGACGCACCCACGGTATCAGCGAACGCAGTACAGGTAACCGCAGCCAACGTCGCGAGAGCGATTCGAATCATGACACCCCTCCGTAGTCTTTGGACCGCCTCGGCGTGGGACGTTTCCAAGCGTCTCCCGCACTGGAACGAGGCTGTTTTGTTTTCAAATCCCCACCCCCGATCAGCAAGAAAAAGCCTGGGCTTGGGTGATTCCTATTATACACGTTCGGGTCTATGTTCTATACGACACACAACCGTACGCCGTAAGGGATAGAGGTCGCCACCCGTTGACGCATATATTACAATGGTTTGTCGAGCAGCCGCATCCCCCCAGTCCAGTCTTGGCCAGGGCTAGCTCAACACATGCGGTTTACCTCGTGGCTTATACGAAAGAGTTTTTTCGGAAGCGTTTGACGGCACAACTGCGCATTCCCGCCGGCAGCAACGGCCATCCGACCTCCGCCGATGCGGATGCACTTATCCGCATCCCAGACGATCGGGAGTTCGTTTCCGCAGTGTATCGCACGTATTTGGGCCGGGATTGCGACCTTTCGGGGATGGTGCATCATCTTGAGTCGCTGCAGAACCATGTTCCCCGGCGTGTGGTTCTGGCGCGAGTCGCCGAGTCAGAAGAAGCTCGCCGCAGTGGAGGAGCTCCGGCCGCTTCGGCCCCAGCCCCTCAGGCGCCACGCGACGGGATCGTGTCGAAGATAAGGCGCCGGGTGTCGGTCCGCGTCCGCGACCTCGCCCGGCAGTTAATTCTGGCCCGATTCGATTCTATCGACTACAAGCTGAGCTTTCTGCTGGAGGAGATGGCGGCGCGCACTGACAACGTTGCGAAGAAAGTGGACGGCTCCCACGCGGCTGTGGTGACACTCGCCACCAAATCCGACGACTATTTCGCCGAGACCTGGAGGCGGCAGGCAGAAGCCGAGACGGCCATACAGGAACTGCGGGAGAATCTGCGGGACGTAGCCTCGCGGCTCCATCCGCCCGTGATCCAGGCGGGGAATGTACTGGCCACTGAAGTACATGGGTTCATCGTGGGCGTGCCGGCGGCGGAATGGCGCATGGCGGCCTATCTATCGCTCCGCGGTCCGCTCGAACCGGGACTGACGCGACTGTTTGAGCGGCTGGTTCGTCCGGGGATGATCGTAGCCGACGTGGGCGCCAACGTGGGTTTCTATACCCTGCTTGCAGCCCGGTTGTTGGCTGGCGTGGGCAAGGTGTACAGCTTTGAACCCGCTCCCGCCACGTTCGCCATTCTCGGCGACAATATTCAGGTGAACGGATTTCTGGAGTCCGGCATCATCGACCATCGCCAGCAGGCGGTCTCCGCGGTTCCCGGCACGGCCCGATTGTTCGTATTCGCGGATAACTCCGGCCACAACACGTTGTTCTGGCCCGATGCGGGCGCGGCGCATGTGGACGTCCCGGCGGTGTCTCTCGACCAGGTATTCGCAGAGGCGCCGAAACTCGACTTCGTGAAGATCGATGCGGAAGGAGCAGAACCGGCGATCCTGGCCGGCATGCGAAAAACGATCGGCGCGAACCCAGGCATTCGAATCGTGATCGAATTCGGGCCCGGGCATCTTCATCGCGCCGGACGGCCGCCGGCCGAGTTCCTGGCGGAGTTGGGTGAACTCGGCCTATCCATTCAGCGGATCGACGAAGTGACCGGCGACCTTCACCCAGCTTCGAGCGCGGAGCTGCTGTCGTGCTTTTCAGCGAATCTGTTATTGGAACGGCAGGCAGGGGGAAGCCGCGCGTGACGGAAAGCGTGGTGTTGGTTGGCGGCGGGGGACACGCCCGCGTGATAGCCGACATTCTCGAAACCGCCGGCCGGTGCCGGATCGCCGGATTCACGAGCGCCGAAGGAGCCGCGGCACCGCCGTTATTGGGCTATCAGTGCCTGGGCACGGACGACGATCTGCCGGCAATTCTGGCGAGAGGAGTGGAGCATGCCTTCATCGCCATCGGCGACAACGCAAGGCGGCGCCGCTGCGCCCAGTTAACCCTGGACATGGGCTTCCGGTTGATCAACGCGATCAGCCCCCACTCGGTGATCTCGCGGCACGCCAATGTTGGCGCGGGCGTTGCCGTGATGCCGGGCGCGATCATCAACGCTGGGGCGAGGATCGGCGATGGGGTGATCGTGAACACCAACGCCAGCGTGGATCATGACTGTGAGATCGAGCACTTCGCGCACATCTGTCCGGGATGCGCGCTGGCCGGGACGGTCCGCGTGGGCCCGGAAGCGTTGCTTGGCACCGGCTGCCGCATCATCCCGGGCATCGCCG
>JBGSME010001081.1:0-3674 GCA_041740335.1 Bryobacteraceae bacterium
GGCCGAGATGCTCCGCAACGCCGCTCGCGACGGCGAAGTGCGGGACCTCGGCTGGCGCATCCGGAAATCCGGGGAGCGTTTCTGGGCCGACGTGGCGATCACGCCGCGCATCGCCGGCGATGGATCTCTGCTCGGCTTCACCGACATCGTGCGCGACCTTACCGATGAGCGCCAATACGTCGCAGCGCTCGAGGCAAGCGAAGAGCGGTCCCGTATGCTGCTCGAGAATGCGGCCCAGGGAATCATCGGGGCCCGGCCCGATGGCGTGATCGCCTTCGTCAACACCACCGCCTGCCGGATCTTCGGGTATTCCGCGCAGGAGATCACCGGGCAGCGCGTCGAGATGCTGCTGCCGGATTCTTTACACGGCCTCCATGCCGGGCATCGGGCAGACTACGCAACCCAGCCCGCCACGCGGCCGATGGGCGAGGGCCGCGAGCTCTCGGCTCGCCGCGCTAACGGAGAAATCTTCCCTGTGGAAGTTACGCTCGGAATCCTGCGCACCGGCAATAGTGTGCATCACGTCGCATTCGTTGCCGACATTACGGAACGGCAGCGGAATCGCATCGCGCTGAAAGAGAGTCTGGACCGCTTCCGCTTGTTGTCGGAAAATGTTCCGCAACTGGTCTGGACCTGTCAGCGTGACGGGAAATGCGACTACCTGAATCAGCAATGGGTAACTTACACCGGCATCCCGGCCGCCGAGCAACTCGGATACGCATGGCTGGAGCGTCTCCACCCGGTCGACCGTCAATCCGCGATGGCCGCCTGGCAGGCCGCGGTAGCGTCGAATTCGCAGCTCGATATCGAGTTCCGCATCCGCCGTCACGACGGCGTTTACCGCTGGTTCCGCACGCGGGCTTCCGCTTCGCGGAATGAAAATGGGGAGACCGTCAAATGGTTCGGGACCAACACCGACATCCATGATCTGCGCATGGCCATGAACGAACTCGAAACGGTCAATGCCGAATTGGAGTCGTTCGCCTACATCGCCGCGCACGACATGCAGGAACCGTTGCGCACGACAGTAAGCTTCACCCAACTGCTCGAACGGCACCTCGAAGGAAAGTTGGACGGCCGCGGCGTGGAGTTGATGAACCATGTCCGGGCGGCCGCCAAACGTTTGAGCCAACTGTTCACTGATCTGTTGTTGTACACCGAGGCCGGAACCGGGGCAAAAGCCGACGGGATGGTGGATCTTGGCACGTGTGCGGCCTTGGCCGTCGAACACCTGGAATCGTCCATCCGTGCGTCCCGCGCAACCGTCGAGGTGGCCGCCCTGCCGGCCGTCCATGGCGTTCAGAGTCAATTCCTTCAGATCTTTCAGAACCTCATCGGCAACGCGATCAAATACCGCGGGCCGGAGCCCCCGTCAATCCGGATCACCGGAGAGACGAACGGTGCTCACGTCACCATCCGCGTTGCCGACAACGGCATCGGTATCGAGCCCAGAGACCACGAGACCGTCTTCAAAATCTTCAAGCGGCTGCATGGCCCCGAGACAGAAGGCACAGGCATTGGTCTGGCCATCTGCCAGCGCATCGTCAACCGGCACCGCGGGCAGATCTGGGTGGAAAGCGCTGGCCGGGACCAGGGCTCGGTGTTCGTCTTCGAAATACCGGTTGGTCCGCACAACCAATAGAGGAGCTGATCCTATTCCGCCCAAGGTTGCGAAAGCGCCTTCCGCGGAGCCGAATCGTTGCTCATGGTGCGGATGATCAGATACCCCGCCGCCGCAGCCATTGCCGACGCCACCAGGGTCCCCGCCTTCGCATCTTTCGCAAGTCCCGCCGGCAGCGCCAAATGAGCGATGAACAGTGACATCGTAAAGCCGATCCCGCCGAAAAACCCAACCGCCACCACGTGCCGCCAGGACGCCCCGTCCGGAAGCCCGCACAGTCCGGATCGTACCAGCAGCCATGTGGCCCCGGCGATCCCGAGAACCTTGCCCGCGGCCAGCCCGGCAACCACACCCGTGAAAACCGTGCTCCCGCCAAGCGAGGCCCACCCCGCATCGAAGGTCACACCGGCGTTGGCGAGCGCGAACACCGGCATCACTCCGTATGTCACCCACGGCGACAGACGATCCTCCATGCGCTGGAGCGGAGTCATTACCTTTTCGCATGCCTCCTCAAGAGCGTCGATGGCCGCCGAACTCCGCGGATCGGAGAGCATCGCCGCGCGCCCAGCGGCCCCTCCGCCCACCTCCTCCAACAATTGAGTCGCGCGGCTCACGAACTCGGCCGGCGGTATCAGTTGACGGGCCGGCACCAGAATCGCCAATACAACACCGGCCACCGTCGCGTGGACTCCCGAAACCAGGACCACAAGCCACAAACAGAATCCGGCCACTGCGTAGAAGTAAGGATGCCGCACCCCCGAAATATTCCCCGCCAGCAGCACGCCCGCGCAGCCCCCCGCCGCCAGCAACCCGCCAACTTCAAGATCGTGTGTGTAGGCGACCGCAATCACCAGCACCGCACCGATGTCGTCAACGATCGCCAACGCCGCCAGAAACATTCGGAGAGATCCTGGCACCCGATCCCGCAGCAGCGCCAGAACGCCCAGGGCAAAAGCGATGTCGGTGGCCATCGGTATCCCCCAGCCCCGTTCACCAGTCCCGCCGGCGTTCAGGACCATGTACAAGGCAGCCGGCACAATCATGCCGCCAACGGCAGCACCCGCCGGCAGCAGCGCGCTCCGAACGCTGGCGAGCTCTCCGGCAATCACCTCGCGCTTGATCTCCAGGCCAACCGTGAGAAAGAACAAAACCATCAGCCCGTCATTGATCCACCAACGGATCGAATGCTCCAGTCCGTACGGCCCCAACTGCACCCGAACCGGCAGTTCGAAGACAGCCCCGTAGGATTCGCGCCATGGCGAGTTGGCCCACGCAATCGCCACGAGCGCGAACGTCAGTAGCAGAACGCCGGAACTCGACTCCGCTTCGAAAAATCTCTGAAACGGCGTCGTAATAGCGTCGATCGGCCGCGACGGTTGCGTCAGATCGGTCCGTAGTGGCTGCTGGGTGTTCACTGTTCTTGAGGAGACATCGGAATGAGTCCCCACGTTACGCGCCGCCACTATTGTGTAACCGTAAGCCCTGCTCCACTGTCACCGCTTCGGACGTGGCTACAGACGTAGCAAGTCACCTAAGGAGACGACCCATATGAAGAATAAGACAGAAAGACGCGCACCGGCGGCCCCAAGGATCGACCAAAGCGGCGCAGAGTTTCAGAGATTCGGAACCATCATCCCCCTACCAAATAGCCTTGACCCCAGGGCCTGCGCAGCCAACGTCGAAGTCCTGAACCAACTCCTCGCCGACACCATCACTTTGCGCGACATGTACAAGAAGCATCACTGGCAGGTGTCCGGGCCCACTTTCTATCAACTCCACCTCCTCTTCGACAAGCACTTCGAGGAGCAGGCGAAACTGGTCGACGAACTGGCCGAACGCATCCAGTTGTTGGGCGGCGTCAGCATCGCAATGGCGGCCGACGTAGCCGAGACCACTGCGATCGAACGGCCTCCGCGCGGCCGGGAAGCCCCCCCGATCCAGATCTCCCGTCTGCTCGCCGGGCACGAACGTGGTGCGCACCTGCCACATCTGCTCGTCTTCGCCGCCCAGGCGGGAGATGGATGGGTTGGTGAGGCCGAACTGTTCCAGCGTG
>JBGSME010001082.1:0-8501 GCA_041740335.1 Bryobacteraceae bacterium
CCCGTGGCGCGCGAGGAGCTCCACCGCGGACGATTCGCCGAGGCTATCCGCGGCCCGCGCGTGACGCCACGCGGCCGGGTAGTCGCCGCGGACGATGTAGATTTCGGCAAGCGCGAGGTGGGCGCGGGCGTAGACCGCGTCGAGCCGCACGGCCTCGAGCAGCAGTCCTAAAGCTTCGTCCTGGCGGGACTGCAAGCGATAGAGCTGCGCCAGATGATAGTACGGCTTGGCGTTAGCCGGTTCAGCGGAGATCCACGCTTTCTGCTCGTCGATCTTCCTCGCCGTGTCTTCATCCAGCGCCGGGTCGATTACCTGCTTTTTCCAGAATCCCATCATGACAATGGTGCTACACTGTAAGCTCCACCACAATGAAATTCGGGGTCGTTGTCTTCCCTGGCAGCAACTGCGACCACGACGCATGGTACGCGGTGTCGAATATTCTTGGCGAAACGGCCGAGTTTCTTTGGCACGACCGTGCTTCGGTGGGCGGCGCGGACGCTGTCATCCTTCCCGGCGGATTCTCATACGGCGATTATCTCCGTTGCGGCGCAATTGCGAAATTTTCACCTGTCATGGGCGCGGTGAAAGAGTTTGCGGCCGCCGGCGGACCGGTGATCGGCATCTGCAACGGCTTTCAAATTCTGGTTGAATCGGGCCTTCTACCGGGAGCGTTGGTGCGCAACCGGAATCTCAAATTCATTTGCCGCGACGTTGGGTTGACGGTGGCGACAACCGCATCGCCTTTCACCAACGCCTACGAAAAGGGCCAAACGATTCGCGTTCCGATCGCCCATGGCGACGGCTGCTACTACGCCGATGAGCGGACGCTCGACGAACTCGAGGCCGAGGATCGCGTGGCGTTCCGGTACAACGAAAATCCCAACGGGTCGCTGCGCGACATCGCCGGCATCCTCAGCCGCGAGCGCAACGTAATTGGCATGATGCCTCATCCCGAGCGCGCCTCCGATCCTTTGATGGGATCCGTTGAGGGCCTGGGCGTTTTTCAATCCATGGTATCGGCATTTACGAGGTCCACGGTTTCCCTTTCCCGATGAGCGCCACAATCACACCAGACCTGCTGGCGGCGCATCACATCACAGGCGACGAGTACCAACGCATTGAGAAGATCCTCGGCCGCGAGCCGAATCTAACCGAGCTCGGTATTTTCAGCGTGATGTGGAGCGAGCACTGTTCCTATAAGAGCTCCCGCCTGCACTTGAAAAAGTTCCCGACGCGTAGCGACCGCGTATTGGTGGGTCCGGGCGAGAACGCCGGAATCATCGATATCGGCACTGATGCCGAGGGCGGATGCTGGGCGATTGCGTTCAAGATCGAGTCCCACAATCACCCCAGTTTCATTGAGCCGTTCCAAGGCGCGGCGACCGGCGTGGGAGGTATTCTCCGCGACATCTTCACAATGGGGGCCCGGCCGGTGGCGGTGTTGGACGCGCTGCGATTCGGGTCGCTCGACGACGAAACGCACGGCGCGCGCAACAAACGGATTCTCGAGGGCGTTGTCAGCGGCATCGCGCACTACGGCAACTGTTTCGGCGTGCCTACGATCGGCGGCGAATGCGTGTTCGACGCATCCTACGCCGGCAATCCGCTGGTGAACGTATTCGCGCTTGGCGTTTTCCGGCACGAGGAAATCTTCTACGGACGGGCGTCGGGCATCGGCAATCCGGTGATCTACGTGGGCGCGAAGACAGGCAAGGATGGCGTTCATGGCGCGACGATGGCGTCGGCCGAGTTCACCGAGGAATCCAAGCAAAAGCGTCCGAACGTGCAGATGGGCGATCCATTCATGGAGAAGCTGCTGCTCGAAGCGTGTCTGGAAGCGATGAAGACGGGCGCGATCGTGGGTATTCAGGATATGGGCGCGGCCGGGCTGACGTGTTCCACCTGCGAGATGGGCAGCCGGGCAGGCACAGGGATGGAGATCGATCTGGCGCTGGTGCCGCAGCGCGAAACGGGCATGTCGCCCTACGAGATCATGCTCTCGGAATCGCAGGAGCGGATGCTGCTGGTGGCCGAGAAGGGCCGCGAAGAGGAAGTCTACACCGTCTTCAAGAAGTGGGGGCTCGATGCGGTGGAAATCGGAACCGTCACCGGCGATGGCATTCTCCGCGTAAAGAATCACGGAGCGGTGGTTGCCGAAATCCCGAACCGGCCCTTGGCCGACGAAGCGCCGCTCTATGACCGGCCGCATGGCGTCGCTCCCTACCGGACCGCCCCAATGGAAGCGCCAGTTTACGCGCCCAAGGCGGACCATACGGCGGACCTGTTCAAGCTGCTCGAATCGGAAGATCAGTGTTCGAAGCGGTGGATCTGGGAGCAGTACGACTACATGGTCCGGACCAACACGGTGCAAGGTCCCGGAAGCGATGCGGCGATCATACGCATCAAAGAGACAGGGACGTCGGTGGCGATGGCGCTCGACGGCAACGGACGGTATTCGATGTTGGGCGCGCGCGAAGCCGCGCGGCTGATCGTCGCCGAGTGCTGCCGCAATCTTTCGACATCGGGAGCAACGCCGGTAGCGGCGACCAACAACTTGAACTTCGGAAATCCGGAGCGTCCGGAGATCATGGCGCAATTGGTTGAATCGATCGAAGGCATGGCCGAGGCATGTGCTTTCTTTGAGACGCCGATCACGGGCGGCAACGTCAGCCTGTACAACGAGACGCTGGGCGAGCCGATCAAGCCGACGCCGGTGATTGGAATTGTGGGATTGCTGCCAACCGGCGAGCCGGTGGGGTCGGCATTCCGGAACCCGGGCCGCGCGATCGTACTGTTGGGCGGATTGGGCGAATGTGAACCTGAGCGGTTCGGCGGCACCCAGTATGCGCGTACGGTGCTCGGCGCAGTGTGGGGATTGCCGCCTGCGCTCGATATGGATTATGAGAAGCGTGTGCACAAAGCCATGCGCGAGGCCGCGGCGGCGAAGCTGGCCGAATCGGCGCATGATGTGAGCGATGGTGGATTGGCCGTGGCATTGGCGGAATCGAGTTTCGGAACGGCCGGCGTCGGCGCGCGAGTGGATCTCGACAGCGATCTGCGGGCCGATCATCTGCTGTTTCATGAAGGGCCATCGCGGATTCTGATTTCGACCACGGAGCCGGACGCGGTGCTTGCGATTGCCGGGCGTCACGGTGTGGAATCGGCGGTGATCGGCGAGACGGTGGAAGGCCGGCTGACGATCGCCCAGCGGGGCGAAAAGATATTGGATTGCGATCTCGCGCAGTTGCGGCATCGCTGGGAAAGTGCGTTACCGAATAGACTGAGCAACTAGACGAAGGGGGAGCGATCTATGTTTGACAAGTTCCATGAGGAATGCGCGGTGGTGGCGATCTATGCGCATCCAGAAGCGGCCAATCTGTCCTACCTCGCCTTGTACCAGATGCAGCATCGCGGCCAGGAAAGCTGCGGCTTGGCGGTGTCTGACGGCTCAACAACCCAGTGCCATAAGTCCATGGGACATGTGGCAGACGTATTCACGCCGGAAGTGCTGGGGCGGTTGCACGGGCATGCGGCGATCGGACACACGCGTTACTCGACCGCGGGCGACACGGCGCTGCTGAACGCGCAACCGTTTTCGGTGAACTGCAACAAGGGGCAGATCGCGGTAGCGCACAACGGCAACATAACTAACGCAGCCGAACTGCGGCGGATGCTCGAAAAGCAAGGCTCGATTTTTCAGGCGACCAGTGACACGGAAGTGATCCTGCATCTGGTGGCGCGATCCCGCGAGCGCGAACTTTCCGAGGCGCTACGCGAAGCCCTGCTGGCCATCGAAGGTGCATATTCGCTGGTGCTGCTGGCGCCGGACCGGGTGATCGTGGCGCGGGATCCGCACGGATTCCGGCCGCTGGCGATCGGACAACTGGAGTTGTCCGGCGGGCGTACAAGTTATATGGTTGCCTCGGAAACGTGCGCGTTCGACCTGGTGGGCGCCGTGTACCTGGGCGATGTGGAGCCCGGCGAGATGGTGATCATCGATGCGCAGGGTATCTCGCGCGAGCGGTTCGCGATGCCCCGCAATCAGGCCCACTGTGTGTTCGAACATGTCTACTTCGCGCGTCCGGATTCGTTGGTGTTCGGCCGCAGCGTGCAGGAATCCCGCGAGAATATGGGCCGGTTGTTGGCGCAATCGTGTCCCGCGCCGACGGCGGATGTGGTGGTTCCCGTTCCCGATTCGGGCGTATCGGCGGCAATCGGATTCGCAACCGAAGCCGGCGTACCGTTCCGGCACGGCCTGATCCGGAACCATTATGTGGGGCGGACATTCATCGAGCCGTCGCAGGCGATCCGGGATTTTGGCGTGAAGCTAAAGTTGAATCCCGTGAAGAGCCTGCTGGCGGGGAAAAGCGTTGTGCTCGTCGACGATTCGATCGTCCGCGGGACTACGTCGCGCAAGATCGTGCGGATGGTGCGCAGCGCGGGGGCCCGCGAGGTACACATGCGGATTTCGTGCCCGCCGACGCTGTCGCCCTGTTTCTATGGGGTGGATACGCCGACCAAGGGCGAGTTGATCGCGGCCAACAATACGGTGGACGAGATCCGGCGATTTGTTGAGGCCGACACGCTTGGATTCTTGCCGCTGCCGAAGCTACGGGAGGCAGTGGGCGACGCCGAAAAGCTCGACTATTGCTATGCGTGCTACACCGGCGACTATCCGACCGAGCTCGTGAATATTGACGAGTTGATGCAGCAGAAGAAGCTGTAGGGGCAGATTGGGCCAAAGGCTGCCCAGTCCCCGCCCAGACCTCTGGAGTAGCTGCCTAACTGACGGCCATTAGGAGAATTCCCGCCTGTTATTCATCGTCACCGGTAGAGACGAAGACTTTCTCGATCTGCCGGTTATTGTTTGCGACGGGCTACCCTCAGAACCCAGCAATTTAGCGTTTGGGGCAGTAGGAGCGGTTCCAGCGAGTCCTCGATAGTACCGATGGCCTTTGCCGTCGCCTCCTGATCGCTTTTCTCCGCCACTGAACCGATGCGGCGCTTCACAAGGAAACGGATCGTTCCCAGGGAACATTGGCAGGATCTCGTCGCGGAAGGCTGCTTCGATGTGCGATTCATTGAAGAGCCCGGCGGCGGATTGGGAGAACTGGCACATCTATTCCTGCGCGAACAGGTGCTCGGGAAGGGTGTTGCGTTCCTGTTCGAGGAAGTCCGGCGACATTCGGTGGCGGGGACGGTGACGGAGGTGAAGGTCAGCGAATTCGTCGTAGAAAAACCCGCGTCTGCCTTTGGGCGTGGAGAGGAGCCATATGGAGGCGGAGTCACCGGCGGCGGCGATCATTGAACGAATGGAGTGGTAGAGCCCGTCGGGAACTCGCGCGGCTGACGTGCCCCCCGAAATTCCTACCATTCATAATTAGAGTTCTCCAGTTTTGAAAGGAGAGCGAGCCATGAAGAAGAGCCGACACAGCGAGGAGAAAATCATCGCGGCGGTGAAGCAGATGGAAGGAGGTCGCAAGACCGCCGAGGTAGCACGGGAACTGGGGGTGAGCGAGGCGACCCTCTACGCCTGGAAAAGCAAGTACGGTGGGATGCAAGTGAACGACGCCAAGCGCCTGCGGCAACTGGAGGAAAAAAACCGCCGGCTGAAGCACATGGTGGCGGACCTGAGCCTGGACAAGGAAGCGATGAAGGCGATCATCGCAAAAAACGGGTGGAGCTCGTAGGCGGACGGCAGGATGTGGCGTCCCCGATGGAGAAATTCAGCATTAGCGAACGCCGTGCCTGCGAGCTCAATGACATGGATCGCAGCAGTTATCGGTACCAGCCTCGAGAGGATCAGGATGGCCAACTGCGCGACAAGCTGACGGAACTGGCACGCCAGAAGCCCCGTTTCGGCTACCGCCGGTTGGGCGTATTGCTGGAGCGTCGCGGCGAGGCGGTCAATCATAAGCGGTTGTTTCGGGTGTATCAGGAGGCAGGTTTGGGAGTGCGGCGGCGGGAGAGGAAGCGGCTTGAGCGCGATCGCGTTGGGATGCCAATTCTGGTCCGGCGCAATCAGGAATGGTCGCTCGACTTCATCTCCGACGCGTTGGCCAATGGGCGTGCCATTCGCGCCCTGACAGTGCTGGACGGCTTCACCAAAGAGTCGCCGGCGATCGAAGTGGATAGTTCGATCCCGGCGCCGCGAGTCACACGCGTGTTGGATGCCGTGATTGACCAACGCGGTGTGCCTGAGCGGATCCGTGTCGACAACGGGCCAGAGTTTACCAGTCGGTGTTTCCTCACCTGGGCTCGGCAACGGCGGATTGAACTGGTCCATATCCAGCCCGGCAAACCGGTGCAGAACAGCTTCATCGAAAGTTTCAATGGGCGTTTTCGGGATGAATGCCTGAATACGAATTGGTTCACCAATTTGGTCGACGCCCGCCGCAAGATCGAGGCATGGCGAATCGACTACAATCGGCACCGGCCGCACAGCAGTCTGGCGTATCGTACTCCCGAAGAATTCGCGCAGCAATGGGCGGATTCGCCGGAAAGGACAACATCGGATGCCGAGCTTGTATGAGTTGGGGGCTCTGGTAGAGTAGGGCACAGGCGCGTTGCGTAGAGCACGTTTCCTGCACCCCCTCATCGAACCGGACGTGCGGATTTCCCGCATCCGGCTCTCCGATCATCTTCATCCGGTGGCGTGCGCCCGCAATCCTTCCAGATGGCTCACCTTACCCACCATTCGGTACAGCCGACATCGGCCATGAAGGAAATGATAGCCCCATCGTTTCATGGCAGTCCGCCAGGGACACTGGTGCTTTCGCCGAAGCCATAACTGCAGTTCGCTCCGGACGGCCCAGTCCACCTTATGGAAGACCCGGTTACTGTTGCCGACTCGGAAATAGGTGCACCACCCATTCAGAATCGGGTTCAGTTTCTGGATCACTTGGCCGACCGGCCCATTCGACGGAAACGATCTTGTCACTTCGCGAATCCGTTGACGAACATGCTGGCACGCCTTTTTGCGTGGCCACATTAGCAACATCCGCCCAGGAGCTTTACGGAACTCAAAGCCGAGAAACGCGAAGCCCTCTGCCAGCGTCGCCAACCGGCTCTTCTCTTGATTCACTATCAATTGAAGAGCGGCAAACTGTGCCTGCAGTTGTTCCCACGCCGCCCGCGCTTCTGCTTCCGTTCGCGCCAGCAACACCATATCGTCCGCATAACGGACTAGCCGGACCTTGTCCTGCGCGACACCATCGCGCCGGCACCACTGACGATCTACCTCATGCAGAAAGATGTTGGATAGCGTTGGTGAAATCACTCCGCCTTGAGGAGATCCTCTGTCCGGGTGCGTCACCTTGCCTTCCTCCATAACTCCCGCCTTCAGCCAAGCTCGGATCAGGCGTAAGACCTGAACGTCTCCGACTCGACACACCACGAACCGCATCAGCAGTTCGTGCGAAATCGTGTCGAAGTAGGATTTCAAATCAACGTCCACTATGAACGAGTAGCCCTCGTTGACGCTTTGCACAACCGCGCTCAGCGCCATCCGTGGCGTCTTCTTCGGGCGGAACCCAAATGAACAGGGCATGAAATCAGCCTCGAACAACGGCTCGATCACCAACTTCACCGCCATCTGCACCACTCGGTCCTTCACCGTCGGGATGCCCAACGGCCGGGTCTTCCCCGGCTGTCCGGGCTTTGGTATGTGAACTCGGCGTACCAACGCTGCCCGATAACTCCGGCTTCCCAATTCCTGCGCGAGTTCGCACAGAAACCGCTCTTCCCCGTAGTTACAGACCGCCTCGATTTCCACTTGGTCCACTCCCGCTGCCCCTTTGTTGGACTTCACCCGTTTCCAGGCTTCTTGCAGAATGTCTTGCCGACAGACCTTGTCGTAGAGAAGTGTGAATCTCCTTTCCGGTTGCTGCTTGGCTACTCGGTATAGCGTCCGTTGCAGTTTGCGGGCATTGTCGAGTCTCGCGGGCGCTACGCGCCTGGCTTGACGGGTCCGGGGTTGAGCCTTCCCTTGCGGGGGCAGTCCGGCTGCCTTTCCCTGTTTCGTTCGCCTGATGAAAGTAGCGGCCCTTCCCTCCCCTCGGTTCTCCCGAAGTTCATCGGTACTGTGGCCACCTCCGACTCCCTGCCCGGCTTCGTTGCTGCGTTTTCGGGTTTGCCCCTTATGCGCTTCTCTACCGCACGAAGTTTCCTCCGACGGACCGAACAGGGTCTCTCCGGTTAACTTGATGGACTGTCTCTGCGTGCCGCCGTCCTCTACACCGTCCCGGCGCTTCGGAGTGTTTCTCGCTGTACTCCGAGACGTCCTGTGATGGCGACAATTTGTCAGCCATGATATGATCCGCGACCGGCCTTTGGGGGAAGTGGCAGTGCTCCGAGAGAGACTAGTGGCCCGTCGCAGCGAGTTCGTTAGCATGCGATGCGCCGTGACGGGTCATTGTATTTCCACTTGATCGGACGTGCGACCTTGGAGTAGGCGCGAATGAATCGCATCAACTTTCTGGCCAGATCGGCGACCGAATGAA
>JBGSME010001083.1:0-4635 GCA_041740335.1 Bryobacteraceae bacterium
GCTCATTTTGATCGAAACGTCTCCGAGGTTGCTATGGCCATTATAAGTTCCCGGAAGCGGAAGCGGGAGCGGCGGAAGCGGTCGAGCGCGGCGTCAATGACGGGGGCGTCCTCGGCGGTTTCGGCGCGGCCGTTGGCATAGCGGAACAACTGCTTCACGATGCAGCGCTGGCAGGCGGGCTCGGCGGCAAGGATGAGCCCTAGTTCGCGCGGGGAGGCGAAATCCGATCCTGCCACGCCGCGGAGAAATCCGTTGGCTTCAATGGCAAGTTCGTATTCCGTGGGCTTGGTCTTGCGCTTGGTTTTCATTTCGTCGAAGGTCGGGTAGATGACAACCTTTTCGGCGTCGCGGTATTTTCCGATCGCGTCGAAATGTTCGAGTCCGTAGCCGATTGGATCAACGAGGGTATGGCAGCCGGCGCAGACGGGATTATTGAGATGCTGCGAAAGGCGTTGGCGGGTGGAGGCGGGCTTTTCGTCGGTAACGGTAGGAAGCGTGGCGTTCAATCCGGGCGGCGGCGGGGGCACTTGCTGGCATAGAAAATGCTCGCGGATGAAGATGCCGCGTTCGGTGGGTGAAGTGTCGACAGGCTTGCTGGTAATGGAGAGGAATAGCGGCTGGCCGAGGATTCCGGCGCGCTGGTTCTTCGCGGTCAAATCGACACGAGCCCAGGGTTCCGCCGGCGCTGGGAGATCGTAGATGCGGGCGAGTTCGGGACCAAGAAACGTCCAGTTCGCAGAGAAGAATTCGGTAAAGTCGCGATCTTCCCAAACCAGCGCGCGGAAGAAGCGCGTGGATTCCTCGATCATCGCGTTCACCAGTTCGGTGGTGAATTCGGGATAGCGCCGGCGGTCGCGAATCGCCCCGCGCAGCCGATCGAAGCGCATCCATTGGGCGAAGAATTCGTCGAAAGCGGCTGGGGACCGCGCGTCAGCCAGCAAGCGGCGAACCTGCTTTTCGATCCCTGGGGGATCGGCGAGTTCGCCACGATCGGCCGCCGCCAGCAGGGCTTCGTCCGGAAGCGTATCCCACAGGAAGTAAGAAAGGCGGCTGGCGAGAGCGTAGGGCCCGGGCTCGAGGTGAAAGAGAAAATTCGGCGACTGCAACATCGCTTCCACCACCAGTTGCACGCCGCCCTTGCGGAAGAGCGTGCGATACCGATCGAGTTCGGCTTGTTCAAGCGGACGGCGAAACGCGCGGCGGCCGAAAACGGCGATTCCGTCTTCGCCCCAGTCGAGTTTGCCGGCGCGATGCGCGTTGCGCGCGATCCTTTCGGCGGCCTTGCTGTAGGCTTCGGCAAGAAGAGGCGAGACGGACTGTCCGTCGGCCTGATTGGTGAAGCCATGGACGAAGTCTTCCTTGGGGAACCGGTCGGCAGGGCGCGTTTCGTCGCCCAGAAGATCGCGGATGGTGTGATTGTACTGGGAGTGCGTGAGGCGGCGAAGAGCGGGGAGAGAGGGCCCGAGTTGGGCGCCGGATTTGGGAATGGCTGACTCGGGAAGCGATGCCAGATGATCGATCCAGGCGCGAAGCGCGCGTTCGGCATCGGACCCGCGAGCGATGCGTTCGCCGCCGCCGTGTACAACGCGGGCGGTGGGCTTCACCAGGAGCAGCGATTGTTCCGGGCGGGCGGGATCGACAAGGGCGCGGAGGCGGAGACCGAAGTCGCGGACCTCTTCCGGCGAGGCGGCTTCACGGGGGAACTGGAGGCGTGTTGTAGAGCCGACACCGTTGTCGTTGTGGCACGTGCGGCAGAGCGCGGTTTCGAGGACGGGATAAAGTTCGCGCTCGAAGTCTGGCGCAGCCGCGAGCGGAGCGGCGCAGGCAGCGAGGACGGATAGCACGAATCGAAAACGCATTCCGGCAACTGGAGGCGATTGTATCGCAACGCCGCGGGGGCACGTGCTACCAAGAAGGGACACAGTGAATCGTAGGGGGATTCGCGGCGGAATCGCGCGGTCAGTGTTCAGCGCCTACAGCGGGATGTTGCCGTGCTTCTTCCTCGGCATCGAGCTGACTTTATTTTCGAGCATCCGAAGAGCGGCGATGAGTTTCGGGCGCGTCTGGCGGGGCTCGATCACAGCATCGATGAAGCCGGCTTCGGCGGCGATGAACGGCGAGGCAAAGCGGTCACGGAACTCTTCGATCTTTTCGCGGCGCGCCGAATCGGGATCGGCCGCGGCGGCGATGTCGCGGCGATAGACAATGTTCACCGCACCCTCGGCTCCCATCACGGCAATCTCGGCGGTGGGCCATGCGAGATTGATATCGGTGCGGATGTGTTTCGACCCCATCACGCAATAAGCCCCACCGTAAGCCTTGCGCGTAATCAAGGTGATCTTCGGAACGGTGGCTTCGGCATAGGCGTAGAGAAGCTTCGCGCCATGGCGGATGATGCCGCCAAATTCCTGATCGGCGCCGGGAAGGAATCCGGGGACATCCTCGAGCGTGACGATCGGAATGTTGAAAGCATCACAGAAGCGGACAAAGCGCGCGCCCTTCACCGACGAATCGATGTCGAGGCAGCCCGCAAGGTGCGCCGGCTGATTGGCGACGATGCCAATGGAGCGGCCGTCGAGGTGGGCAAACCCGATCACGATGTTCCTGGCGAAATGCTCCTGCACTTCAAAGAAGACGCCATCGTCGACGATCCTGTGGATAACGTCTTTGATGTCGTAGGGCATGTTCGATTCGGGCGGCACAATCGAATCGAGAGCTGCGTCCTGGCGGTCGGCGGGATCGGTCGCCGGGCGGCGGACCGGGTCTTCGCGATTGTTCTGGGGAATGTAGTGGAGCAGCGCGCGAACGCGCCGGAGGCAATCGGCGTCGGACTCGGCAAGGAAATGCGCGACACCGCTTTTCGTGTTGTGCGTCGCGGCGCCGCCCAGTTCCTCCTTCGTGATCTCTTCGTGAGTAACGGTCTTCAGCACGTCGGGACCGGTGACGAACATGTAACTGGTCCGTTCCACCATAAACGTGAAGTCCGTGATGGCGGGTGAATAGACGGCGCCGCCGGCGCAGGGCCCGAGGATAGCGGAAATCTGCGGCACAACGCCGCTTGCGAGCGTATTGCGGAGGAAGATGTCGGCGTAGCCGCCGAGCGAGACGACCCCCTCCTGGATGCGCGCGCCGCCGGAATCGTTGAGCCCGATCAGAGGCGCGCCGTTCTCCAGAGCGAGGTCCATAATCTTGCAGATCTTGCGCGCGTTGGTCTCCGAAAGGGAGCCGCCGAAGACGGTGAAGTCCTGCGCGAAGACGTAGACGAGGCGGCCGTGGATGTAGCCCCAGCCGGTGACGAAGCCGTCGCCGTCCACCACTTGATCTCCCATTCCGAAGTCGCGGCAGCGGTGCCGGACGAGTTTGTCGATCTCCTCGAAGGAGTCTTCGTCGAGAAGCAGGCCGATGCGCTCGCGGGCGGATAGCTTGCCTTCCGCGTGCTGGCGCGCGGTACGTTCGGGGCCGCCTCCGGCGTCGGCGTTAGCATGGCGGCGGCGGACTTCGTGTATACGGCTGTCGGTGGACATTCTGAAACAACCAAGCGTATCAGGCCAGAATGGAGGGATGCGAATGTTGACGATCCTGTTGGCGGCGGGCTGTACGGCGCAGGCCGAAGTGCATACGCTGACACTGCACCAGACGGCGGAGGTTGTGTTGAAACAAAGTCCGGAAGCGCTGCTGACGCGGCTGGAGCAACGCAAGGCGGCGTCGCAGGTAGATGTGGCGCGGGATACATTCCATCCAAAGGTTTTTGTTGGAAGCGGATTGGCGTATGTGTACGGCTTCCCGCAGAGCATTGAGGGCGCCGCGCCGAGCGTGGTGCAGGCGAGGGGCGTGGCGTCGATCTATGACCGCCGGCAGAAGTTTCTCGTCGAGCAGGCGCGGGAGGGCGTACGGGGAGCCGAGGAGATCGCAGAGCGAAAGCGGGAGCGGGCATTGGGTGAGGCCATCGGGCTTCATCTCGAAGCGGAACGGATGCAGCGGATGGCGGCGGGCGCGGAGGCGATGAAAAAGGGCGCGGAACGGATCGTAAAAGTGGTGGAGGCGAGGGTGGACGAGGGCCGCGAGATCCGGCTGGAACTGGAGAAAGCAAAGCTCGCTGTAATTCGGGCCGAACAGAAGATGGCGGAGTGGGCGGGGGCACAAGAGCATCTGGAGGCGATGCTGGCGGTCGCGCTGGGATTCGCGGAAGGAGATCGGGCGCGGCCGGCGGGTGAGGAGAGGGCGCTGCCGGAGGTCCCGGAGTCGGTGGAGGCGGTTGTCGAAAGCGCCATGCGCGAGAGCCGCGAGATCCGCGAGTTGCAGTCCGCTGTCGCGTCGAACAAGCTGCGCGTGGAAGCGGAGCGGTCGGCGCGATATCCGAAGATGGATCTGGTGGCTCAGTATGGACTGTTCGCCAAGTTCAATAACTACGAGGACTATTTCCGGCGCTTCCAGCGGAACAATGCGCAGATCGGAGTGTCGGTGCAGGTGCCGCTATGGCTGGGTCCGGCGGAGAAGGCGCTGGTGGCGCAGGCCGAGGGCGACGCAGCGGGCGCGCAAGTGGAATTGAACCGCGCGCGGGGGCGGATCCGGGTGGAGGCGGAGCGGAGCCTCCGCGCGATGCGAGAGGCGGAGATGGCGCAAACGGTGGCGCGG
>JBGSME010001084.1:0-2949 GCA_041740335.1 Bryobacteraceae bacterium
CGCGGTCTCGGCGGCGTCGATCGCTGCAGCGCCGCGCCGGAACCAGCCGGGTGCGTTCGGATTGGCAATGACGAGGATGTCTTGTGTCTCGAGTAACTCGGGTATCAATCGCTGGCGGTTTCTCGAGACACGATAACCGTCCTTGGCCAGGAGTTGGGCAAAGGGGCGATAGAGTCCGCCCGCGGTGTGGAGGTTGCGATGCGCTTCGTCGATCAGGACGCGCGGCCCGCGGCGGCCGTAGGCGGGGCGGCGAACCCATGGGAAGTAACTTGAGTCTACGCTTGGCGTGGGCCACAGCGTCCACGTTATTCCGGCAGCGGCCAAAGCCAAGCCAAGCCAGAACAGCGCACGGAGCGAGTGCATTTCTCCATTGGACAACGTTGCGGGGCAAAAAGTTCCGATTTCGGGGAACTTTGGCAGGCTGCCGCGTGTCTGATCTACTATTGGAACCACTATGCTTGAAGTGCGCGGTCTTGTTAAGCGCTATAACCGCATCGCGGCGGTGGACGGCGTAAGTTTCACCATCCGGCCGGGCGAAGTGCTCGGCTACCTCGGCCCGAACGGAGCCGGTAAGAGCACAACGGTCAAAATACTAACCGGGCTGATTGAACCTACCGCTGGATCTATCTTTCTCGACGGCGCAGATGTACGCCAAGATATGACGGCGTTCCAGCGGCGCTTTGGCTATGTCCCGGAGGAGCCGCATCTGTATCCGCATCTTAGCGGATCGGAGTATTTGCAACTAGTGGGCCGCCTGCGGGGACTTCCGCGCGGCACTCTGCGGGCGCGGATGGAAGCGATGTTGCGCTTGTTCGGGCTCTGGGAGGATCGCTACTCTCCGCTTTCAGCCTATTCGAAGGGGATGCGCCAGAAGATACTACTTTCCGGGGCGCTACTGCACGATCCGGAACTACTTATTCTTGACGAGCCGTTCTCGGGCCTGGATGTAACCACGGCGCTGGTGCTGCGTACCCTGATTCACAGCCTTGCCGCTGAGGGAAGGATGATCCTGTACAGTTCGCATGTGCTCGAGGTTGTGGAGAAGGTGTGCTCTGAAGTCGTCATCCTGCGGAAGGGGAAGGTGGTGGCGCATGACCGGGTGGAGCGGCTGCGGGACCTGATGAGCCAGGAGTCCCTGGAGGCCGTTTTTGCTCAGTTGACGGAACAGGAGGACCCCGATAAGCGAGTTGGGGACATTCTGGCTGCGATGCGGCTTTTCGCATGAGCTGGCGGGATCGGTTCGAGGAGTGGAGTGCGTCCACGCACGCGGTGAGCTTCGAGCTTCGGCGGCATTTCCTCCAACGATTCTTCGACAGCGATCTGGTTACAACGCCCGGGCAGTGGCGGGTGGTGGCGGGGAGCGCGGCCGGCATCGTTGCATCTCTGATCCTATTGGTTACTCAATCTTACTATTCGAAGTATTTGCATCTGCTCGAAATGGACTCCGGGGAAGCATTCCGGCTTGCGATGCTGGCCGACCATCTGTTCTTCATCACGATCTCGATGCAGTTGACGGGCCTATTCACAGCGGTCCTATGGCCCTCTCTGTTCCCCGGACTGGGCGACTATCTGGCCCTGGCCGGGCTGCCCGTGAAGGCCAGAGAGATCTTCATCGCGAAATTCGCCGCATTGTCCGCGGTAACTGGAATCTTCGTTGTGGCCGTGAATCTGCTACCTAGCCTGATGCTGCCGGCGGTCGCCAAAGGACGATATCAGCAACAAGGCCTGCTTAGCGCGTTGACTCTGTTCATCGCCGCAACGCTCGCGGCTCTGTTCGTCTTCTTCGTGCTGATCGCATTGCAAGGCCTGCTGCTGAACGTGACGCCGCCGCAGTGGTTTCCAGCGGTTTCGCTTCTGGCGCAGGGTATCCTGCTGATCCTGTTGTTGTGCACTTTGCCGTTCACCCTTTCGATTCCTGGCCTTTACTGGGCGATGGACTCGCGGCCGGACGCGGCGCTGCTGCTGCCGCCGGTATGGTTTCTGGGAGTGGACCAGCGATTACTGAGCAATTCCGATCCCATTGCGATGCCGCTTGTGTTACGCGCAGCCGGCGCGCTGTTCGTTTCGGCAGGTTGTGCGTGTGGAGCCTATCTTTGGAGTTACCGGCGCCATCGGATCCGGTTACTGGAGAGCCGATTGCCCATGGGGGACGGTTCGAGCATTGTATGGATCACTATTTCGAGAGTCGCGGACTTTCTGATGCCCAACGCGCAGGAACGCGCGGTTTTCTCGTTCGTAGCGAAAACGCTGGCGTGGAGCCCTCACCATCGTCTGGTGCTGACCATATATTCCGGGGTGGCCATTGCGATTATTGCGAGCGCTTTCGTATCGCTTGCATTCGGGGCGACGTTCCGGGGATTCGGAGTTCGCTCCGTGGCGCTTCAGCACGCCGCGGCATCCGTGCCTCTGGCGCTATCGTTGTTCCTGCTGGCCGGGTATCGCTACCTTTTCCGGCTACCTGTGGAACTTCGCGCCAACTGGGTGTTTCAGGTAAACGACGGCGGCAACCGGCGAGCGTTTCTACGGGCCGTGGACCGGTTCGCGACGCTATTTGGGCTTGGCCCGGTTGCGGCGGTTACGGTTCCCCTCGAGGTGAGTTTGCTCGGATGGATGGACGGGGTGTCGACAGCCGTACTGGCGATAGCGACGGCTGCCATTCTTCAGGAAGCGCTATTATTTCAGTTTCAGAAGATCCCGTTCACCTGTTCGTATCTGCCAGGCAAAAGAAACCTGGTTGAGACACTACTCCTTTATGGCGCTGGCGTAGGCATCTATATTTCGGTGCTTCGCTCGCTGTTGGTGTGGTGTCTAGTGGCCCGTCGCAGCGAGTTCGTTAGCATGCGATGCGCCGTGACGGGTCATTGTATTTCCACTTGATCGGACGTGCGACCTTGGAGTAGGCGCGAATGAATCGCATCAACTTTCTGGCCAGATCGGCGACCGAATGAA
>JBGSME010001085.1:0-4092 GCA_041740335.1 Bryobacteraceae bacterium
ATCAACGCGGCGTTGACGGCGGCCGGACAAACGGCCACGGTGACGGCTTCGGCGGTGAGCGGCGGCATCAAGATCACGTCGGATTCCACCGGCGGGAGCTCTTCGATTGCCTTCAGCGCCGTCGCCAACGACGCCTACACCACGCTCGGGCTGACCTCCGGCACCACCTACACGGGTACGGAAGCCAACCTCGGGTTCGGCACCTCGGGCGCCACCTTCGGCGGCAACGTGGTGAGTTCAGCCCCGGTGACCAGCGCCCGCATCGACGCCGGCGGATCCTCGGCCACCTCGGCGGTCAACTTCACCCCGCTTGCCTACGGCAGCGACGACCAGGTGATCACCATCTCGGCCAACAACAGCTCCGGCGCGGCGCAGTCGCTCGCGGTGACCCTCCGCAACGACGCCACGGCGCGCTCGGGCCGCTCGATTGACGAGGCCATCAGCGCCATCAACACGCAACTGCAGCAGACCAACAACCCGACGCTCAAGCAGATCGTGGCGGTGAAGGAGAACGTCGCCGGAACCGAAAAGATCAGCTTCCTGAGCACGGTCAGCTCATTCAAGGTGTCGATCGGCACCACGGCCAACCCGGCCGACGGATTGAGCTCACAGGGAACCACCCTCGACTCGTCCAAGCTGGACGGCGGCGCGGTGATCGACATCGGGACGCAAGAGAACGCCGAGGCGGCCGTCAACGCGCTCGCCGAAGCGGTTACCAAGCTCGGCAACGCCCAAGCCGTCGTCGGCCGCGGGCAGAACCAGATTAACTTCGCCATCAACCTGGCGCAGACGCAGTTGTCCAACATCACGGCGAGTGAAAGCCGCATCCGCGACGCCGATCTCGCCGCCGAAGCCGCCAACCTCACCAAGGCGCAGATTCTGCAACAGGCCGGCGTGGCCGCGCTGTCGCAGGCCAACGTGGCGCCGCAGGCGGTGTTGAGTCTTCTCCGGGGGTAGTTAGCACCGGAGTAACCGCATAAGTTAAGAAGTGAGTAAGTGAGTACGCTATCCGGCCCGGCCGAGGCTCGCCGCCTTGGCCGGGCCGATTTGTACGTTTCCGCGCCCCGCGGCCCAGCCGTTTCCGCTCGTCAAGATCACAAAAGAGCCGCCGGGCAACAGAATCATCATTGGCCCAGCCGTGCCGATATGACATGGAGAAGAATGCCGCTACTCCAGTCCGACCACCTCGGTTCGATTGAATACGCCCCGGGCGATGTCATCGAATTCCCGCAAGGCCTCCCCGCCTTTGAAAACGAGCGGCAATTCCTTGCCCTCGATGTCCCGGGCAAGGCGCCGTTGGTATTTCTCCAGAGCCTGGTTTCGCCCGGGTTGACCTTCATCACGTTGCCGGCGGGCTGCATTGATCCCGAGTACCGCGTCGATCTCCCCGAAGACTGTGGCGGGGTCGTCTTTGTGCAGGATCGGCTCATGATCCTTGTTATCGTCAGCATCGGCGAGCAGTGCCGGGTGACGGCGAACCTGCTGGCGCCGGTGCTCATCGACACCGCTGCCCGCAAGGCCGCGCAGGTGGTGATGGCCGGCTCGCGCTACTCGGTACAGCACCCGTTGGAGTCGGTGCCGTGGGGAGCAGCACCGGCATGCTCGTAATCCGCAGAAGGGCCGGCGAGGCGCTGGTCATCGGAGATCAGATCGAAATCGAGGTGATCGAAGTCTCCGGCTCCCGCGTCAAACTCGGCATCCGCGCTCCCCGCCAGACCCTGATTCTGCGCAAGGAACTGCTCGCCACCGGCAAGGAGAACCAACGCGCCGCCTTGTCGCTTGGCCGCGGCGGCCTGGCGGCTCTGCTCGAAAGCCTCTCGGCTCCCTCGTCCCGCTTCGCTGTGGGAAATGCAGACTAGAACATCACGTAGACCGATTCGGATACTTCTTCTTCGAGCTCGACGTCGATCGGATGATCCAATCCGGCTCGAATCAGGCTCGCCACCACCGGCTGCAACGCCGCGGCCGCTTCGACGCCATGCCAACCGGCCGTCAGTTTGCTCGCAAACGCCTGCGGATCGGGCGATGGCTCCTGCAGCACCGGATCGAGCTCAAAAAGAGCCTTCTTGTTCTCCGGCTCGCCCGTTTTCACCCAGGTGCTCTCCGTCTTGCTGCCGGCCGTGTCGATCTGCACCGCGCCGCCGGACCGCAACCGCTCGGCGACCGGCCAGAACTCGCGATCGAAAATCTGCCCAAGCCTGTTCATCAGCTCCGGCGGATGATTCTCGACGACGGCCTTGGTGATGTCCTCGTTTTCGAGCCCTTCGCCTTTACCCTCGGGCCAAGCCGGCTGTTCGGGCTTCAGGAGAATGTAGTCGCCGAGAGCCAGTACCTCCATTTCGGTCCGCATGAAACAACGATAGGCGTCCTGCGGCGTACACACGATCGGCTCGCCGCGAACGTTGAAAGACGTGTTTACCACCACGCCGCAGCCGCTGCGGTCGCGAAACGCCTTGATGACGTCATAGAATTCCGGATGGTGCTCGCGGCGCACCGTCTGGATGCGCGCCGAATAGTCGACGTGGGTGATCGCCGGAAGGTCCGAGCGCGGCATTCGCACGATCGGCAGCAGGTCCTCACTGTCGCCGGCGCTATCGAGGTCAAAGGGGAGCCGGCGATCGGCCCGCACCGGCGCCACGATGAGCATGTACGGGCTGTCCCGGTCGAGTTCGAAAAATTCGCCCACATCCTCGGCGAGCACCGCCGGAGCGAACGGCCGGAACGATTCGCGGTATTTGATCCGCAGATTGAGTTCCACCTGCATCGCCTGATTACGCGCATCGCCTAAAATCGACCGCGCCCCGAGCGATCGCGGCCCGAACTCCAGCGGGCCGGCGAAATGCCCCACCACGTTGCCTTGCTCAAGCTGCCCGGCCAGAAACCGGCTGCGTTCCTCGCCCGACAGCTTCCGGTACGGATAGCCGAACGTGTTCAGGTAAGCCTCGATCTCGTCCGGCGAGAAGGCCGGCCCGAGGTAGGACCCGCCCTGTGCCGAACCATTCGGCGCCGGCCGGTCTTTTTCGTAGTAGGTGTGCCAGACATCGAGCGCCACCCCGAGCGAGCAGCCCGAGTCGCCCGCCGCCGGCTGGATCCAAAGGTCCTCAAATGGCCCTTCGCGCAGCAGCCGCCCGTTGGCCACGCAGTTCAGCGCCACGCCGCCCGCCATGCAGAGAGTTTTCTCGCCGGTAAGGGCATGGGCGTGCCGGGCCATCCGCAGCATGGCCTCTTCGGTTACCGCCTGAATGGATCGGGCAATATCCATCTCGCGCCGCGTGATCCGGCCTTCGGCCTGCCGCCGCGGTCCCCCGAAAAGCTCGTCGAACTTGGGCGACGTCATGTGGATTTCCCGCAGAAACGAGAAGTACTCCGGATTGAGCATGAGCGAGCCGTCCGGCTTGAGGTCGACGATGTTGTCGAGAATCTGCTGCGTGTACACCGGCCGGCCGTAGGGGGCGAGCCCCATCATCTTGTATTCGCCCGAATTTACCTTAAAGCCGGTGAAATGCGTGAAGGCCGAGTACAGCAGCCCGAGCGAGTTGGGAAACCGCATCTCTTCGATCAGATCCACACGGCGCCCCTCGCCCCGTCCGATCGAAGCGGTCGCCCATTCGCCAACGCCATCAATGGTCAGAATCGCCGCCCGGTCAAACGGTGACGGGTAGAAGCAACTGGCGGCGTGGGAGCGGTGATGCACTCCCTGCAGCACCGGACCGTCATAGCCCAGGAACTCCCGGATCAACCGCGGGAAATGCAGCTTCATCCGCAGCCAGGAGGGCATGATCTTGTCCCACATCCGGCGCGAGGCTTCCTTGTCGACGGCCATCACCGAGTGAGAGATGCGCTCGAAGGTGAGGCCGGCGTTGTCGTAGAACGCGATGGCGGCCAGGTCGGAAATCCCGATGCCGGCCTGCTCCAGACAAAAGTTGATGGCGTGATGGGGAAACCGCCGGTCGTTCTTAACCCGGCTGAAGCGCTCCTCCTCGGCGGCCGCGATGATCTCGCCGTCGCCGATCAGCGAAGCGGCCGAGTTGTGATAGAAAGCGGAGATCCCGAGAATATAGGTGGAGTGCCGGCGGCGGGGCAGTCCCGGAG
>JBGSME010001086.1:0-3597 GCA_041740335.1 Bryobacteraceae bacterium
GGTGCCGGGGGCGAGGCCAGCCGGCGATACGGAGACGCGAAGGCTGGCGGGCGAGGATGGGGTGGCGTTGCCTGCTGGCGAGACGGTGAGCCAGTTGCCAGCGGATTCGGCGGAGGCGGCGAAGGAGAGGGGGCCGGGCGCGGCTGCGCCGACGGTAAGCAGTTGGGTGAGAATCCGGGTACCCTCGCGGGGCGCGGAGAAGCGGAGGGCGCGGGGGCGGGGTACGAGGGCGGGGTCGCGAGCGGGGGCGAGGGTGAGGCTGACGGGGATGGAGACGGACTGGTTGCTGGAATCGGCGGCGCGGATTGTGATGACGCCGGCATAGATGCCTGGAGGGAGCTGAGCGGGTTCGGCGGAGACGCGAATGATGCCGGGGGTGGCGACGGTAGTGGATGAAACGCGAAGCCAGGAACCGCCGGTGGAGGTGACCGAGTAGGAAACGTTGGGTGCGGCGGCGATGACGCTGATGTCGCGCACACCGGGCCATTCCCCGGCGGAATCGGCGGTGAAGGAGAGGGTGGTGGGGAAGGCGGAGACGGGGCCGAGGACGCGTATGGAGCAGGCGCGGGAACCGGTATTGTTGCGAGCGTCGGTGACGGCGATGGTGAAGTTGAATTCGCCGGCGACGTTGGGGGTGCCGGATAGAGTTCCTTCGCGTTGGAGCGAGAGGCCGGGGGGCAGTTGACCTGTGAAGAAGGACCAGACGTAGGGGGCGAAGCCACCGGTGACGGCGAGCTGCTCAGAATAGCCGGCGTTGATTACGGCATCGCGCAAGGGGCATCCGTTGGTGATGGTGAGGGGCGCCGAGACGGTAAACGATTGGGGATTGGAGAGCGATTGCGCGGTGAGCACGGTTTGGCGGACGACGATCGGAAAGGTTCCAGGAGAGGCGGTGAGGGCGGCGGGGATGGCGGCGGTGAGTGTATTGATGTCGAGAAACGTTGTGGCAAGGTCAACGGGGCTGCCGCCGAAGTTCCAGACGGCGACAGAGGACGCTGTGAATCCCTGGCCGCGGATGGTGAGGGTGGTGGCGCCGGATCCGGCTAGTACGCCGGAGGGTTGGACAGACGTGATGAATAGAGTTTGCGAACTGGGAGCGCCGATCGAGGTGATGGCGCATCCGGAACGGGCGGTATTGCCTGCACCGTCGGCGACCTGGATGGTGAAGGTTGAGGTTTGCGCGACGGTGGGGGATCCGGTGATCTGGCCGGAGGAGGCGAGGGAAAGTCCGGCGGGGAGTGCGCCGGTGATGAGGGTCCAGGTGTAGGGTGGGAGTCCGCCATGCGGGGCGAAGGTTTGGGAATACGGTTGGCCGACGATGGCGTTGGGAAGGGGGCAGATGGTGGCAACGGAGAGTCCGGAGAAGACGGCGAAGATGACGGTGTTGGAGACGAGGGTTTGACCGGGATCGCCGGGTTGGGTGATGGCGACGGGGATTTGTCCCGGGTCCTGAACGAGGTTGGCAGGGACGGCGGCGCGGAGTTGGGTCTCGCCGAGGAAAGTGGTTTCGAGGGGAATTGCGCCGAGGGCGCCGTAGCGCCAGACGACTTTGGAATCCTGGCGGAATCTGGTGCCGTTGACGAGGAGGGTGATTCCTGGACTGGGGGCGGTAACGGCCGAGGGGCTCATGGAGGTGATGGTGGGTGGCGGGAGGCTCTGGGCGAGGCCGGCGGAGGAGGCGGCGAGGAGGAGAGCGATGAGTGGTTTCATTTTTTGAAGTGTGGCGATTGAACGCACAGGGCGTGGCGAGATCGCTCGATCGGGAGCGGGTAGGGTGCAGGGGTTCAGTTGATTTCGCACGGGCTTATGCCTTCATCCTTGCACGTGAGTTTCCTTTGTGGTGGGGTGGGGCTCGGAGTCGCCTGTGCCCGTGGCGTTTCGGGCTGTGATGGTGCGGCTCAAATAGCAGAGCTGCCGGGTCCAACTAGAACATGCCGTTGCTGTTTTCGGCGGTCTCGGGAATGATTTGCAGGACGTCCCGGTGTTCGACGATCTTGTTGGCGTAATCGAAACGGAAGATGTCGATGCCGGCATCGTCGTGATCGCCGGGCCAGTGCTGGCAGCAGTGCAAGACGACGAGGTCGCCCTGGGCGATGGCGCGTTTGAACTCGACTTTTTTGTTCGGGTATAGGGCCGCCATTCTGTCGAAGTAGTCAATGAATGGCTGCTTGCCATCGCCGACGCCCGGGTTGTGTTGGATGTAGGTGTCCCCGGCGTAGCGGTTAATGGCATTGGCGGGCCGGCATTCATTGAACATCAGGTGGTAGAACGCCATGGCGTCCGCTTTCATCTGATCGGTGCGGTTTGTCATTGCGCCTTTTAGTTTAGCCGCAGACTGTTCACTGAAGACATGGGTGGGCAGGCTGGATACGGCTTCGATGGTCCAGGAAATATGGGGGAGTATTCCGCCAACTGGACGAGACAATCAGGGGCGGGCGGATCGTCGTACCTCGGTGGCGTGACCGGCGGATCGACCCAGGCAGGCCTTCGTTCCAGTGGTGGTGAGGTGCGATTCGACTTCACCACTTCCAGTGTTCCCGAACCATCCACAACCGGGCTGATTGGCTTTGGTCTTATGGCGGGGTACTTCATGAGCCGACGCCGCCGTAGTGTTCAGTAAAAAGTCATCGCTGCCGCGGCTGGGTTGCGCGGGCTATTGAGGCGCGTCGTCGGCCCAGCGCTTTGGGGCGTGCCAGCCGTTGGGGGGCCGTGTGGAGGCATTCATTCCGAACGATGGGTGGAGCTTGCGCCACTTATCGATGCGGGCGGAGAGATCGCGAACCATGGCGGGGTTCGCCTGGGCGAGATCCTTGGTTTCGTTAGGATCCTTTTCGACGTTGAAGAGCAGGTGATCGCCGTCGCCTTGGCGGACGAGTTTCCATTCGCCGTGAATGACGGTGTGTTGGAGGTACCGGTTGTTTTGGATGGCGAAGAAGATATCGTCGCGGGGGATGGTTGAGCCGGAGGCGAGTTGCTTCCAGACGCTGGCGCCATCAAGGGGTAGTTTGCCGGAGGGCTTGACGCCGGCGGCGGCGGCGAGGGTGGGAAAGGCGTCCCAGGCGGCCATCACTTGCGATGATTTCGAGCCGGCCTTGATCTTGCCGGGCCAGCGGAGGACGGCGGGTACGCGGATGCCGCCTTCGAATACGGACGACTTTGCGCCACGGAGCGGGGTATTGCGGGCGCCGAGATCGGTGGGGCCGCCGTTGTCGGAGAAGAAGAGGACGATGGTGTCGCGGGCGATCGATTCGTCGTCGAGAGCTTTGAGGATTTTGCCGACCTGTTGATCCATGGAGTCGACCATGGCGGAGAATACGCGGCGCTTGTTGTCCTTGACGTTGGCGTAGCGATCAATGAGAGCCTGCGGTGCCTGGAGTGGGGAGTGGGGTGCGTTGAAGGGGACGTACAAGAAGAATGGATTGGTCTTGTCGCGGGAGCGAATGCGGCGAACGGCTTCAGCGCCGATCAATTCGGTGGAGTAGCCGGTTTCCTCGAGAGTCTTGCCGTCGCGATGCCAGTCGATGCCGCCTTCGCGGTCATGGGTGTAGTAGTCGATGGCTCCGTTGAAATGCCCGTAGGAGGAATCGAAGCCGCGCG
>JBGSME010001087.1:0-2277 GCA_041740335.1 Bryobacteraceae bacterium
GCGCGCGATGTACGCCGCGGCTTTCTCAAGCTCAGGCATGCCGGAGCCACGGCCCTTCATTTCCGGCGCAGCCAGCACCTTCACATGAGCCAGATAGTTCTCCGGTGTCAGGTGGGGCGCGCGGACCTCAGCCGCCGTCGCCACAAACGCCAGCGCAAACACCGCGAGACGATGGAGTGTCATTCGTTTACTTTCCTGTCTTGCTGGACGACTTTCCCGCGGGTGCGGTAAGCAGGCTGGGGCTCGGCAGGGCGCAGCACTGCTCGGCGGATCCACCGGCCGTGGCCTGATGATCGATCTCGAACTGGATAATTTGCTTCAGGTTCTCCCACGGCACATACCCGCCGATCTTGCGCCCGTTGATGTACATGGTGGGCGTGGAGGTAACTCCTACTTCCTTGCCCTCGGCCATCGATTTCGCCACGCCCACGCGCGTGGCCGGAGCGGCGGCGCACATCTGGATCTTTGCCCCGTCCAGTCCCTTGGCCGCGGCGAACTCGCCGAACTTCGCGGCGAAGTTCTCCGGCGTCAATTCGGTCTGCTTCTCGAATGCCCAATCGTGAAACTCCCAGAACGCGCCCGGCTTCTGCTGGTAGACGCAGCGGCCGGTATAGGCGGCGCGCTCCGCCCAGGGGTGAATTTGCGCCAGCGGAAAATCCTTGAAGTATACGCTCACCTGCGTCGGGTATTCCTTCAGCAGATTCGCCCGGATCGCCTGCCCTTCCTGCTTGCAGTAGGAACACTGGAAATCGCTGAACAGTACGATCGTCACCGGCGAGCCCGGCGTTCCCATCGCGGGCTCTTGCGCCGTCTTCAGCAAACTCAGCTCCTTCTGAAACGGGCTCTGGTTCACGTCATAGACGGTTGCCTGGAGGATCTTCTGGCCGTCTTTGGAAACCAGGAAAGTCCGCTCTTCACTAGCCGCGCCCGCCTCGGCACGCACCGTGATATCCAGGAAGCCCGGCACCTCGGAAGGCTTCGGATCGTTCACCGTCAGCTTCACCTGCGAGGGGTACAACACCAGGTGCCGTACATACGCCTCCATCGTCGCCTTGTCGAGCGCCGTCTTGCCGGCGCCGAACAGGACCACCGCCATCATCAATACCGAACCAGCAGCACGCAGCAACATCGTCACTCCTACATCACCGGACCGATTTTCCAAGGCACGAACTCCTGATGCCCCAGTCGCTCGGCGCACGTCTTTTCGCCGGAGGCCACGCGCAGCATCAGGTCAAAGATCTCATCGCCCACTTCCGGAACCGTGGCGTCGCCATCGGCGATGCGCCCCGCGTTCACGTCCATGTTGTCTTCCATCCGCCGGTAGGTGGTCGAGTTCGACGCGACCTTGATCACCGGCACGCTGGGAAATCCGATTGCCGAGCCGCGCCCGGTGGTAAAGATGATCAGGTTGCATCCACCGGCGGCGAGCCCGGTGAGCGAAACCGGATCGTAGCCCGGCGTATTCATGAACACGAATCCGGGCGTCTTGATGCGCTCGGCGTAATCCACCGCGTCCGTCATCGTAGAGCGTCCGGCCTTGGCCACCGCGCCCAGCGATTTCTCAAGGATGTTGGTCAGCCCGCCTTCCTTGTTGCCCGGCGACGGATTGTCGTTGAAGCTGCCGCCGAAACGGTTCAGATATTGCTTATACCCGGAGATGAACGAAAGCAGACGCTCGGCGACGGCGCGGTTGCGCGCGCGCTTCACCAGCAGGTGCTCGGCGCCGATGATCTCAGTGGTTTCGGCGAGCACGGTGGTGCCGGCGAGAGCGGCCAGACGATCCGAACAGACGCCGAGGGCGGGGTTGGCCGTGATGCCGGAAAACGAGTCTGACCCGCCGCAGTTCAAGCCAAGCACGATCTTCGAGGCCGGCACGGGCTGGCGTTTCTCCGCCGCTGCGCGCTCGATCATTCCGCCGATCACACGCCGCGCTTCTTCCACCGTGGCGATGGTGCCGCCGGTGTTCTGCAGGGTCATGCCGTGCAGGCGCTCGGCTTTGGGCGCGCCCGGTCCGAGATAGTGATCGATCTGATTCACCTCGCACCCGAGCCCGAGAATGATCGCCGCCGAGATGTTGGGGTGATCGAGCACGCCGGCGAGAGTCCTCTGCAACTGTTCGCTGTCGGGACCGATCGACATGCCGCAGCCCTCTCCGTGCGGAAAGGCGACGACGCCATCGACGTTCTCCGGCAGCACTTCGTTGCGATAGCTGGCGGCGATCAGTTCGGCGGTGTGCGCGGCGCAGTTGGACGCCGCCACAATGGCGATGTAGTTGCG
>JBGSME010001088.1:0-3705 GCA_041740335.1 Bryobacteraceae bacterium
GCCGAACACCCGCACCGACAGCCTGTTTCTCTGGGACTTCTCGATCCTCAAGTCGGTCCCCATTCGGGAACGGGTTCGCCTCCAGCTTCGTGGCGAGTTCTTCAACTTCACCAATACCCCGACATTCGGCAATCCTGGAACCAATCGTTCCGCTGGATCCTTCGGCGTGGTGAATGGGCTGGCCACCAATGTCGATCCGCGACGCGTCCAGATTGGAGCCAAGATCATCTTCTGAGGACTGGGCGCAAAGCCGACTCACTGCCGCGCCGGAGAATCCCGGACGCACCGTTGGTCCGAATCCGATCCGAGCCGCCGCGCGATTGGCGCAACGGACGCCGACGCCGCCAACGTCACCGATTTCGGCTGGAGCCAGCGGCGGCCCATCTACACCGAGCACGTCTGCGCCACCATTTACTCCGTCCTCGGGATTGACTGGACCAAGCGCTTCCAGAACACGCCGGGCGGCCGTGACTTCTTCTACGTCGACCCAGCCGCCGGACAAAAGGTAGTCGACTTTCGCGAAGTATCCGAGTTCTTCGCTGAGTCGAGCCTATCGACCACGATAGAGAATGTGGGGCGGGGGCTGGAAATAAAGCGCGCAGACTCCTGATAAACGCCGTGCTCACTCCAAGGCGAGCGCGCTCCACCGTATATTACCTGCCCGCGCACAACTTGCATTGCGGCAACGCCGCGCCGCGACCGCGACTTGCTTTCCGCAGAATCGATTTCGCTTTGGCCGCCGGGTTAGAGCCGCTTCTGTTGATCGTTCATGTTTACAGGGAGCCATGTGATGGCGAAGACATTGTCCGCATCATCCCGGCCAGAAAAGCTCGTTAGAGTGAGCGCCGAGCGTATCTTCGGTAACCGACTACGAAGGCACAGCGCAAGCCGCTCCCGCGTCTGGCCAAAAAGCCGGACTCTGCGATAGACGTGTCCGGCATACCTCCGTTGACCGATGAGCAGCTCACGCAAATGGTGCCGTACCGGCTGCGATCAAAGACGACGCTTATTTCGTTTCGCGTCCGGAACGATGTCCTCACGCGGTTGAAATCGAAGGGGCCGGGTCATTTGAGCCGGATCAATGCGATTATCGCCAACGTGATGGACGCCGAGCAGCGGCTCATCGCCAACACGCGCCCGATCCATGGGGTCAGGCATCGGGCTTTTCAAGAAACGTTTTCGCTGAATGTGTCTCCAGCCAGGCCGCTCTCGCAAAGTCGCCAAGGTAGATCGCAGACTGGGTCTCGTTCGCCCGTCGTGCAGCCGCGCCGCCCCGAGCGCATCATGGCCGGGTGGTCCCGGAGATCGTGGGGTACATCTATGCCTGTCTAAACCGGTTCTACCGCATCCGGGGTGCTCGCGCCGCCCAGTTCTCCGGCCAGCCACGCCTTCGCCAATCCCCACTGCCGGATCACCGTACGCTCGGATAGACCCAGGATCTCCGCGACTTCTTTCATCGAGCCAAGTCAAAGCGTCATCGAGCTTCGCCGCATCCAATCCACGATCGAAAACCGGGTGGGCGGACTCGTCGAACCCAATCGGGTGGACGTTCGCGCCTCTCTTTGCGGCATTGCGCCGCCGGGCGTGGGCGCTCATCAGCCTCCGCATGACGGTGGCTGTGAAGGCAAAAAACTGCACACGATCCCGCCAGTCGTTCTTCGGGTCCGCGGCCAGTTCCACGAAGGCTTCGTTGATCAGGACCGTCGGGGTCAGTGTGCTCCCGGGACGCAATCGTAGATGGTGTCTGGCCAAAAGGCGCAGTTGGCCGTAAATGGCCTGAAACAGTTCGTCCGACACCGACTCGTCGCCCGATCCCCACGCCCGGAGAAGAGCCGTGACATCACTACCCTCCATACTACTGATCGCATCATAGCAAATGGACGGCTCGGACGGGATCTCGCGATAGGTTCCGCCGGAGTGGCTGGCTGCAAATCCCAGGCTAAACGGAGTCAGCGCCGCCCACAGCGGGTCCATCGCCCTTGCTTGCACCAGAAGACGCGCCGCTGAAATCAGGGAACGGTCCAAAGGACCTTGCCGGATGCGACGTTGCGGAGTTGGAGTTTGCCGGAATAGGTCTTCACGCCGCGCTTCAGATCCACATTGGTCGTTCCACCCGACAGGCCACCTACTGAGCCGTCCTTCTTCAGAGTCATCGGAATCACCGGCAGGCCCCTGGTTCCAAGGCGTGAGCTTTACCTCGTTGGCGCCAACGTAGTCGATTTGGTAGTTCGCTGG
Source organism: Bryobacteraceae bacterium (assembly GCA_041740335.1). Taxonomy (GTDB): domain Bacteria; phylum Acidobacteriota; class Terriglobia; order Bryobacterales; family Bryobacteraceae; genus DSOI01. Next base: position 2,236 of record JBGSME010001088.1, read on the forward strand.
CGGTTTCGCCGTGGGCGTGCCCTTTGTAACGATTTGGCCGGGCCGGAGATATCGGCCGCTTCCAACATATGTGAACTTGGCGGTCCACATCAGATGGTATTCCGTGCCGTAGAGTTCTCCTCTGGCAAAAATAATTCGATCTAAAGAGCACAGCCCTGCTGCTTCGCGCAGGTCCAACAGCGGCTCCGAAATCGGCGGGGCTGTCCGTATCATGGCCCCCCTAGAAGGACACTGGCAGAAAACCCTGACAACCGTGACATTAAAGAATATTTATCTTCGAGCGGCAGGTCCTTTCCGGTTTTAGTAAAATGCAGACAGAGGGACCCAGCGGGCAGACTGCTGACGGAGGAGAGATGCGGTGCTAACGATTCGGCACAGGAGCGAACGCTGGAGACGCGTTTGCGACGTAAGTTCCCAACTGCTCGATTCGACGCAACAGCAGTGGGACGCGATTCTGGCGCGGGAGTGCGCCGGCGACGGCGAGTTGCGGGCCGAAGTGCTCGCGGTTTGCGCGAATTATTCGGAAACGGAAGAGCTGCTCGGGGTTTCGCCGGTTTCGCCGCTTCTGCTTGAGGATTCCCTGATCGGGCAACGGATCGGCCCCTGGGAAGTCCTCAGCCTTCTCGGTGAAGGCGGCATGGGCCGGGTGTATCTGGTGGAGCGCTGCGACGGTGTCTATACGCAGTACGCCGCGCTCAAGCTGAATCGGGAGAGTTCCGGCCCCGCTTCGCAGGCGCGGATTCATGCTGAGCGCCAAATCGTCGCGATGCTGGATCATCCGTCAATCGCGCGCGCCATCGACGGCGGCTCGACGGCTGACGGGGCTCCCTATCTGGTGATGGAATATGTCGAGGGCGGGAAGCCGATCGACGAGTTCCGCCCGGAAAGCCCGGTGCGCGACCGGATCCGGCTGTTTCTGCAAGTGGTGGACGCGATGGAAGCGGCGCACCGGAATCAAGTGGCTCACCGGGATCTGAAGCCCTCCAACATCCTGGTGACCGCCGACGGACGGGTAAAAGTCCTCGACTTTGGAATTGCGAAGCTGTTCCGGGGCGACGCGCGGCTGGCCGATCAGACCGAATCAGTGCATGCCGCGTTAACTCCCAGCTATGCCAGCCCGGAACAACTGTTGCGCGAGCCATCCACGCTTTCGAGCGATATCTACTCCCTCGGCGCGGTCTTCTACAAAATGTTGACGGGCAGAGCGCCGCATGATCTGGCGAAGCTCAACCTGCTGCAATCGATCCTGCTCGTGACGCAGTCGGACCCGGTTCCACCGAGTTCGATCGAGAAGCGCGTCGATGCCGATGTGGATGCAATCGTCCTGAAAGCGCTGGAACGGTGCCCGGCGCAGCGATACGCTTCGGCGGCTGAGTTCGCCGCCGATCTGCGGCGGTACCTCGAGGGCCATCCAGTGAGCGCGCGGCAGCGAGCCTTCGGGTACCGCGCGAGCCGGTTTCTGCGGCGGCA
>JBGSME010001089.1:0-3256 GCA_041740335.1 Bryobacteraceae bacterium
CGGCTGACGGTGAACGAAGACCGGACATGGCGCGTGGGAGCGGTGACCGAAGGCCGCATCACGCGCGTCGATGCCCGTGTCGGAGATCGCGTGCAAGCCGGGCAAACGCTCGCCTACCTGCATACGCACGATGTCCACGAAGCCCGCGCCGAGTATCAGAAGGCAACGAGCGAAATCGCCCGGTTGCGGTCCCAGGAAGGCCACGACGTGCGTGTTCGCGATCGCGCTAAGAAGCTCTATGAGCTTAAAGCGGGCTCGCTCGAAGCGCTGGAGCATGCCGAGGCTGATGTAAAGGACGTCGCCCAGAAGATCGTACAGGCGCAATCGGAGGTTGAGCGAGTTCGCACGCACCTGGTCGAGTTTCTGGGTGTGGAACTCGAGGAACAGCACGAGCCGGGCAAGCACGAAACCGAGGATTGGGTGGGCATCCGCGCCCCGGCGGCAGGCATCGTCACCGAACGTGCGGTGTCGGTGGGATCGGTGGTTCCCGCCGCTGGGCTCGCCTTCGTCATCACCGACACCGCGATCGTGTGGATGCTGGCGGCGGTCAACGAAGAGCACTATGCGCACCTTCGCCCGGGCATGGGAGTTGTTGTCCGCGTCCAGGCGCATCCCGGCCGGGAGTTTCGCGGCCGCGTCACCAAGCTCGGCGAACAGCTCGATCCGGAAACCAGGACCGTGCAAGCGCGAATCGAACTGGCCAATCCGGGCGGATTGTTGAAGCCGGAGATGTACGCTACCGCGGAACTGCAGTTGCCCGGCCAACGGACAATGCTCACCGTGCCGGAATCCGCGCTCCAGGAACTGAAAGGCCAGACCGTCGTTTTCGTCGACCGCGGTGAAGGCCGCTACGAGGCGGTGGCCGTCGAAACCGGCGCGCAGGCGCGCAGTGAGGTGGAGATCAAAGGTGGCCTCCGCCCCGGGGAGCGCGTCGTGGTTCGTGGAGCATTCGTCGTCAAGTCCCAGTTGCTGAAGGGCTCTCTCGAGGAGGAATAGCGGCCGGCCCATGCTCGACAAGCTTATCGATTTTGCGCTCGACAACCGTTGGATGGTGCTGGTTGCGATCGCCGGGCTCATGATCTACGGCCTGATCGCCGTAATCGAGATTCCCGTTGACGCCTTCCCCGACCTCACCAACAATCAAGCCGTCGTCATCACCGAATGCCCCGCAATGAGCGCCTCGGAGGTGGAACTGCTGGTCACCTATCCGGTGGAAGCGGCTCTGATGGGCCTGCCGCGCAAACTCGAAATCCGCTCGATATCCAAGCTCGGATTGTCGATCGTCACGATCGTGTTCGAAGACGGCGTGAACACCTATTTCGCGCGCCAGGTGATCAACGAGCGTCTTCAGGAAATCCGCTCCCGGTTGCCGGCTACCGTCACCACATCGCTTGGCCCGGTGGCGACGGCGTTCGGCGAGATTTACCAGTACACCGTCGAGGGTCCGCTAAGCGCGATGGAGCGCAAGACTTTGCACGAGTGGTCCATCAAGAACCAATTGCGCGCGCTGACCGGCGTGAACGAAGTGAACACGTGGGGCGGTGAAACCCTGCAGTATCAAGTGGAAGTGAATCCGGAAGCGCTGCTGCGATACAACCTGTCTTTGCGCGACGTCTATGACCGCATCCGCGAGAACAATGAGAACTTCGGCGGCGGATTCATCGAACACGCTTCCGAACAGTACAACGTGCGTGGATTGGGACGCGTCCGCACGGTCGGCGATATCGGCAATATCGTGCTGCTGGCGCGCGCCGGAACGCCCATCCTGCTGAAAGACGTTGCCGATGTCAAGATCGGCCCCATGCCGCGCCAGGGTGCAGTTACCCGCGACGGCAAGGGCGAAACCGTCTCCGGCATGACGATCATGCTGAAAGGCGAAAACGGCAAGCGCGTCCTCCAACGGGTGAAGGAAAAGATGAAGACTCTCCGCCTGCCCGAAGGCGTTTCCATCCAGCCTTTTTACGATCAATCCACCGTGATCGACGGCACTATCGCCACCGTCCGGCGCAACCTGATTGAGGGCGGGCTGTTGGTGATTGTCGTTCTGGTGGTGTTCCTGGGCAACGTCCGCGCCGCGCTGATTGTGGCCGCCGTAATTCCGCTTTCGATGCTGGCCGGGTTCATCGGGATGCGCTTTTTCGGTATCTCGGCGAATCTCATGAGCCTCGGCGCCATCGATTTCGGCATGATCGTCGACGGCGCGGTCGTCATGATGGAGAATGCCGTCCGGCGCCTCCACGCGCCGGGCGAGGGCGCGCAAGAGACGGAATGGTATCCCTCGCTCCGGATCCGGGACGCCGCGCGCGAGGTAGCCCGCCCAATTCTGTTCGGCGTGGCCATTATCATCGCGGTCTATCTTCCTATTTTCCTGCTGGAAGGGCTGGAAGGCCGCATGTTCCGTCCCATGGCCATCACCGTGTGTTCGGCCTTGCTCGGTTCGCTCGCTCTGGCGTTGTTCGCCGTACCCGCCGTCGCCACAATCGTTGTCCGGCGTCCGATGAAAGAGCATGGCGAACATTGGTTCGAACGGCTACGTTCGGCCTATGAGCGCGTGCTCGAAGCGATGATGCACGCGCGTGGCTTCGTCATCGCGGCCGCCCTGGGAATGCTGGGCGTCGCACTGGGCTCGCTTTTTTACATTGGTACGGAATTCATGCCGCGCCTGGACGAAGGCTCCATCCTGATTGAGAGCCGTAAGCTCCCCGGCATCGCACTCACTGACTCCGCCGCCATCAGTACCCGCGTTGAAAAGATCCTGATGGGGATCCCCGAAATCAGCGGGATCGTCACCAAGATCGGCCGTCCGGACCTTGCCACCGAGGCGATGGGCATCCACCAGGGTGACATCTATGTGCTGCTCAAACCCATGGATCAGTGGAAGCGGTTTTCGCACAAGGAACAATTGATCGAAGAGATTGACAGTAAGCTCTCCGCCGTCGCCGGCGTCGCGTTCAACTTCACCCAGCCGATGGCGATGCGGCTCGACGAGGTGGTGAGCGGCGTAAAGGCCGACCTCGCCGTCAAGATCTTCGGAGAGGATTCGGCCGTGCTTGAGCAGATCGGCGAGCGCGCCCTACGGGTGCTTTCGAGCGTGCGCGGAGCCGCCGACGAGCAAGTGGAGATCGTCTCCGGCGTCGCCGAGCTCACCGTCACCGCCGATCGCCTCAAACTGGCGCGCTACGGGATGAACGTCTCTGACCTCCGCGAGGTGATGGAGATGGTAGTGAGCGGCATGGAGGTCTCCCAACTCATTGAT
>JBGSME010001090.1:0-3653 GCA_041740335.1 Bryobacteraceae bacterium
CAGGGCGAGCGACGAGGGCTCGGGGACGGACCCCGGTGCACACGTGGCACCGTTAGTTGTGGCGCCCGCGTTGATTCCCTGGCCGGCGCATGCTTCGTAGGCGTAGCCGGTGACAATTCCGCTGAGGAGGTTGGCATCCAGATTCACACCGATCCAGCCGTAGTGCGTGTTTCCGCCGAGTAAAAATCGGGTTCCGATGTAGCGGACCTGGCCGGTGAAGTTCGGGAAATTGCCGCCGCCGGTTGAGACGAAGCCAGAGGAAGTGTAAGCGATCGTGTCCGGAGATGATTCGACGCCATCAAATGTGCCGCCAGGTCCGATGAAAAAGCCCACCGGCAGAGCGTTCGGATCTGAGTACCCACCGCCGTTGGCGGCGTTGCTGTCTTCGAAATGCGCGAAGCTGGAGGCCCCCTTGTACAGGCCTACACCGCCGTAAAGGTAACTGAAGAATGAGGACGACGTGGATCCCGAAGTGACCGTTTGGAACCCCCCAATGGTGAATTCGTCCGGGCCGACTCCGTCAAAATTGATGAAGGCAAACGTTCCGAACCCGATCCGCACGTCGAAGTTTTGCGGGGTCGTGTTCGCGATGATCGCGCCTTGCGCTTGACCGGCTCCAAGAGCTGCCGCCGCACCCACGGCGGAATAGCTCAAAAGCCGCTTCGTAAAGTCCAGTTTTTTGTCCATCTCTCTGACTCTCCTCCATGGATACCGGTAGCACCAGTATCCATGGAGTATAAGCGGTTTAGTTAACGTCGGTCAAGACGAATGTTGTATTTTCGTGCGCTTCGATGGGCATACGCGTAGCCGGTGACGGTCCCGCTGAGGAGGTTGGCATCCAGATTCACACCGATCGAGCCGTAGTGCGTGTTTCCGCCGAGTACGAATCGGGTTCCGATGTAGCGGACCTGGCCGGTAAGGTTTGGAAAATTGCCGCCCGTGAGGGCGAAGGCACTGGAAGCGATCGTGTCCGGCGATTCAACGCCATCGAATGCCCCACCAGACCCAATGAAAAAGCCCAAAGCCAGAGCGTTCGGATCGAGAATTCGGCCGGGCCGGCTCCGTCAAAAATTGATGAAGGCGAAGGTTCCGAACCCGATCCGCACGTCGAGGCTTTGCGGTGTCGTGTTCGCGATGATCCCGCCTTGCGCCTGGCCGGCCCCGAGTGCTGCCGCCGGACCAACGGCGGAATAGCTCAAGAGCCGCTTCGTAAAATCGAGCTTCCTATCCATCGGTCGGACTCTCCTCCTCATCCCAGCACCACGGAAGACCGACCAGATTCTAGGCTGGTTGGTCACCACGGATCAATGCAAGTGTTGTATTTTTGTCCGCTCGGTTCCGCTATTTGCGTCTGGGCAGCCATTTCCTGGGCATGAGGGCCGTCACGGTGCCGAAGTAGGTGGCGATCTTGTGCTCAACCGCCGCGCCGATCAGCAGATGCGCCTCGGGATGCGTTAAGCCGTACTCGCCGGTCAGCCAGGCGATCAGGTCTGAATTGGCTGCGCGAACGGCCATGTCGGTGTTGCTCGAAAACTCCGGCTGGCTGGCAATGGAGACGATGTAGTCATCGTTTTCCAGCCGCGGCATCGACAGCCGTTTTCCCTTGTGGACGTGCACCGTGAACTGAACGTCGAGCGAGGTTTCCACCCCGTTGCCGAGCCCTTCGCCGTCGCCCTGCCGGGCATGGCCGTCGCCGATATAGAAGAACGCACCGGTGTGATAGACGGGGAAATAGAGGGTTGCGCCCTCCACGGTGTCGTTGTAGTCCATGTTGCCGCCCCAACTGCCGGAGGGTCCGGAAGTCTCCACCTTTTCGCCGGGGGCGGCGACACCGATACATCCGAGCATCGGGCGCACCGGAAGCTCGATCTTGTGGCCGGACGATTTGAGCAGCCGCGGGCTGGTAACGCCGCGGGCGAGATCGATGTCCCAGGGGATGAGATCGGCCCGGCCGGGCCGCAGGACATCCATCTTGTAGTGGTTCTTGTACAACCCTTCGATGGAGTTCGGATTCAATACGGCGGGGGAAAGGCGATACGCCGTATAGCCGTAGTTGCGATTGCAACTGAGGCGATCGAGATGCACTTCGAGGGCATCGCCGTACTCTGCGCCTTCGACGTAGAACGGCCCCATCAATGGATTGCCGGACTCCGGATACTGGTACGGGTGCTGGATATGCTTCACGCCCTTCCAATCCGCGCCGCCGGAATCCCAGGTACGCGTGATGACGGTGTCGCCCGAGCGAATCCGCGCCACGGGGTCCTTGTAGGCGGAGAAGACGCGCGAGTGATGCTCCGGAAAGATCCGGTGCGTTTCAGAGTGAAGCGGAAGCAGCGCGAACGCCGCGAAAAGGAAGAAGCGTGGCAGCATATGTTCGATTGTGAACGAACATCGCGGCCGGCGCCAGCGAAGGTAACCGTTAGTCGGGCTTTACCGCCCGGCTGAGCCCTCCAACGCTAATCAACCCAACACCGATCAAAGCCATGGTGGCCGGCTCAGGAACACCAACCGAAGCTAACGCCGGGATCGCATCGATGGAAAATACCGTGCCCGCCAACGCGCACACCGCACCTCCACACAACAATCCCCAAGCAATCATGGATCGCACCGTATCTCTCCTCCAACCTTCATTTGGTATTCCGCTCTATCGGCGGATTCCCCTAGATCCTTTATAGGCAATTCGAAGGTAGTGGCAAAGACCCCGTTGGGGGGATTTCGTTTGCGTACTTGCGGATAGGACTTTCTACCTGCCGCCGGGCCGGACCGAAGCACCGCGGCGGCTGGACCGGAGTTCGAGGATCAACTGCATCACAAGCGTCTCGATGCGCTCAGCCGCGGCCACGTAGGACTCCTCCGGCTGACCAACGGGATCGGCAACTTCCCACTGGCGTGTGGAGGCCGCCGCCGTCCCCCGCGGCAAGAGCTCACCGCTGATGTTGACCACGATGTCCCATGGCGAGCCGGGCGCCTCCGGGATCGACTTCGGAAACGCGGCGCCAATATCGATTCCGCGTTCCGCCAGCACTTTCTTCGTTAGGGGCTGCACCGCCAGTGCGGGACTCACCCCGGCGCTGGCAGGCGCCATCACATCGGCGCCATACTTGCGCGCAAACGCCTCGGCCATCTGGCTGCGGATCGCATTGCCGATGCAGACGAACAGGACACTCGTGAGGCTTTGCCTTGCGATGGGACGCGCCGCCGCGCCCCGGTTGAGATCGCTTACCCTTTGGCGCACGCTCGAACCCTTTCTAGAAAGAGACGCTGGACATCGCGATCGGCGCTCAACTCAGGATGGAAAGTCGCCGCCATGTGCAGCCCTTCCGACACCAGCACGGGATCGTCCCCGCGCCGCGCCAGAACCGTGACGGCTTCCCCAAGGCGGCGGATGATGGGCGCGCGAATGAATACGGCTTCAATGCCGGGATGCCCTTCCCCGGCAAGGTTGACGCGGGTGACGGTGCTGTGGACCTGGCGGCCGTATGCGTTCCGTTCGATCCCGATATCCATGAGCCCAAGCGAACCCTGGGCGGGTGAGGAAACGTCGCGTGCAAGGAGAATCGCCCCGGCGCAAGTGCCGAAAACTGGCTTGTGCCTGCCAAACTCCCGAAGCGGTTCGGTGAGGCCTTCGATCTCAATCAGCTTGAGCATCGTCG
>JBGSME010001091.1:0-2532 GCA_041740335.1 Bryobacteraceae bacterium
GACTCCACCACCACGCGGGCCATCTCGAGCGACATCGCCGTCTGATCCACAGCGTCAAACAGCGGCTCTTTATCTTCCTGCATGTCGCGGTTGTAGGTCATCGGCAGACCCTTCATCGTCACCAGCAGTGAGTTGAGTGAACCGATCACGCGGCCGCATTTGCCGCGGATCAGTTCGAGCGAATCCGGATTCTTCTTTTGCGGCATCAGCGACGATCCGCTGGTGACGCCGTCGGCCAGTTCCATCCAGCCGAACTCTTCGCTCGAATAGGGGATCCAATCCTCGGCGAGGCGGCTCAGGTGGATCATGATCACCGATGCCGCGTAGAGATAGTCGAGGACGAAGTCGCGGTCGGCGGAAACATCCATGCTGTTGCGGGTTACCGACGCGAAGCCGAGGTCGCGGGCGATCTCATCCCGGTCAAACGGGAAGCCCGAGCCGGCCAGCGCCCCTGAGCCGAGCGGAAGCACGTTCACCCGCGCCCGCGCCTGATCCAGCCGCTCCCAATCCCTGGCGAACATCTCGAAGTAGGCGAGCACATAGTGCGGCCATAGGACCGCCTGTGCCCGCCGCAGATGCGTGTAGCCGGGGATCACGGCCGCCGGGTATTTTCGAGCCAGATCGAGAAGCGCACCGAGCAGCCCTGCAACCAGATCCTGAGCCCGTTCAATCTCGCCGCGCAGCCACAACCGCGTGTCCACCGAGACCTGCTCGTTTCGACTGCGGCCGGTGTGGATCTTGTCGGCAAGGACGCCCGTCTTGTCCTTCAGCTTGCGGATGACGAGGGTATGGACGTCTTCGTCGGTAGCACCTTCGTAAAAGCCGGCTGTGTGGGATTCAGAGAGAATCTCCTCGAAGGCGCTCTCCAATTGTCCGCGCTCTTCGGCCTTGAGAATGCCAACACGCTCGAGCGCCCGCGCGAAAGCCTGCGATCCGCGTATGTCGGCTTCGAGTAGCCGCTTGTCGAAATGCAGAGATCCGGAAAAGCGCTCGAAAACTTCCGAAGGTCCGGTTTCGAAACGGCCGCCCCAGAGCTTCATGACTTCTTCAGTTGCCGGAGTGCCCGGATCTTGAGCGGAAGCCCGACCAGATTGATAAAGCCCAGCGCGTCTTTCTGGTCATACTCGGCGCCCATGGTGAAGCTGGCGATATCGTGCGCGTAGAGCGAATTGGGCGACTTGCGGCTCATCACGTCAAGGTTGCCCTTGAACATCCGCATCTTGACTTCGCCGGTGGCGCTTTCGCTCACCGCCGAAAAGAACCCGTCGAGCGCCTCGCGCAACGGCGTGAACCACAAGCCGTTGTAGACCATCTCAGCGTAGTCCAGAGCAAGTTTCTGTTTGTAGTGGAGCGTGGCTTCGTCGAGCGTGAGCGCTGCGAGTTCGCGGATCGCCGCCATCAGAATGGTGCCGCCCGGCGTCTCATTACATCCGCGGGACTTCATGCCGACAAAGCGATTCTCGACAAGGTCAATCCGGCCGACGCCGTGCTTGCCGCCGAGTTGGTTCAGCTTCTCGAGCAGCTTCACTCCGGTCATGGCTTTGCCGTCGAGCGACACCGGCGTGCCCTTCTCGAATCCCACGGTAACGAAGCCCGGCTTATCCGGCGCTTCCCACGGATGGGCTGACAGCATCCAGACATCGTCGGGGGGCGCATTGGCCGGATCCTCGAGAGCGCCGCCTTCGTGCGAGATGTGCCAGATGTTGCGATCCCGCGAATAGATCTTGCGTGTGGTCTGCGCGATAGGAACGTTGTGCGCTTCGGCGTAGGCGATGGCATCTTCGCGGCTCTTGATGTCCCAATCGCGCCACGGCGCGATCACGGTGAGCTGCGGCGCGAGCGCCTTGTAGGTCAGCTCGAAGCGGACCTGATCGTTGCCCTTGCCCGTGCATCCGTGCGCCACCGCTTCGCAGCCGGTGGCCAGTGCAACTTCCACCTGCTTCTTGGCCAGCAGCGGCCGCGCGATGGAAGTGCCGAGCAGGTACTTGTGCTCATAGATGCCGCCGGAACGGACCAGCTTCCACAAGTAGTCTGTCACGAACTCCTCGCGCATGTCCTCGATGTAGACCTCCGAGGCGCCAGACTTGCGCGCTTTCTTCGCCAGGCCCTTGAGCTCTTCCCCGCCCTGGCCGATGTCGCCGCACACGGCGACGATCTCGCAGTCATAGTGCTCTTTGAGCCAGGGAATGATGATGGACGTGTCAAGGCCGCCCGAATAGGCAAGTGAAACTTTCATGGATTTACGTTGTTCCCCAATAACATCAGCAGTAGCGCTTTTTGCGCGTGAAGGCGGTTAGCCGCCTGTTGGAAGATCACCGACTGGCGGGATTCCACCACCTCACCGGTAACCTCCTGTCCTCGTTTGGCCGGCAGGCAGTGCAGGAAGACGGCGGTCTTCTTCGCCTTGCGCATCAGCGTCTGATCCACACGATACGGCTCGAAGTGGACCATCCGCTCGTAGGCCTCATGCTCCTGTCCCATACTGGCCCAGACATCGGTGTAGACCGCGTCGGCGCCGCGAACGGCTTCCTC
>JBGSME010001092.1:0-2249 GCA_041740335.1 Bryobacteraceae bacterium
GGTTCGTCGAGTGAGATGACAATCTGGATCGCGTGGTGCGAGTGGGCCGGAACGACGCCCTTGGCCCGGCCGATCAGCAGGAAGCCGCCGTCCCACAGGTACCAGCGCGGCACGCTTAGCCACCGATACGATGCGTCATCCGTCTGCTGGTTCACAGGAGCTCCGGTTTCTACTGTAGCTGTTTTGTTCAAGAAGATTAGCGGAAGCGTTCAATCTTCAAAGGGGTCGCTCGGGTTAACTTCGATTCGTGGCCAGAAGCAAGCAACGAGAAAGAAGGCGGAAATCATGAATGGAACGGTCGAATTCCTCACGAGTTACGGCTACGCAGCGGTGTTCGCATGCGTCTTGGCAGAACAACTCGGATTGCCCCTGCCTGCCGCCCCTTTCTTGCTGGCTGCCGGCGCACTCGCGAGTGCGGGCAAGCTGAACCTGGCCCTCGCACTGCTGCTGGCGGTTGCCGCTTCCCTCGTCGGAGATACCGTTTGGTATTACCTGGGCAAGACGCGAGGGATGGCTGTTCTGCGGTTGCTCTGCAAGATCTCCCTGGAGCCGGATGCATGCGTTCGCCAAACAAACGCGGCGTACTCCAAACACGGAACGCGTTGGTTGTTGTTCGCCAAGTTTATCCCTGGAGTCAGCACGGTTGCGCCTCCGATGGCAGGCATTTATCGGGTGAGCCTCTGGAGATTCATCGCGGCGGATGGGACAGGCGCGGCCCTGTGGGCCGGTGTCTACCTCTTCGCCGGATGGTGGTTTGGCGGGCAAATAGAAACAATTGCGGCTCGCATGGACCGGCTTGGCGGATGGGTGGGACTGGCCCTGGTAAGCGTCTCTGTGTCCTACGTCCTTTTTAAGCTGATCCAGAGAACACGGGTTCACCGTTCGCTCCGAGTCGCTCGCATCACCCCGCTGGAGTTGAAGCAGCGAATCGAATCGGGAGAATCCGTCACGATTGTCGATCTGCGAAATACATTCGAGTGGCGCGAAGGGAGAATCCCCGGCTCACTCACGCTCACCGTCAAAGAGTTGGACGCCTACGTCCCCGCGGTTCCGGAAGCAGAAATGATCCTCTACTGTTCGTGCCCGAACGAGGTTTCGAGTGCAGCCACCGCGACCATGCGATTGAGGCGGAGAGGCATCAAAACAGTCCGGCCGCTTGAGGGCGGATTTCCGCTCTGGACGCAGCTTGGATTTCCTGTGGAAGTGCCGGTCGACGTCAGCGCCACTAGCGCTTCGGGAGTTTGCATATGAACGCGAACTTGTCGAAGCGATTTCGGAAAGTCCTGTCCGCCATTACGATTTTGACGCTGGCCATGCTGACAGCTGGAATGAGTTACGAAGCGATCGGAAGCGTATCCGACGCTGGCCGGTTCCCGGCGCGAGGCCGGATGGTGGATATCGGAGGGTACCGTCTCAACATCAACTGCACCGGCGTTGGCACGCCAACCGTGATTCTGGATTCGGGCCTTGGCGAGCCGGCCCTGAGCTGGATCGGCGTCCAGTCGAGTGTCGAGCGCTTCACCCGGGTCTGCTCCTATGATCGGGCGGGCTATGGACACAGCGATCCTGGTCCGCAACCGCGATCCAGCCTTCAAATTGCCAGAGGCTTAACTTCAACGATGGCAGTTTTTGGAACATGCATGTCTGGTCCCATGGGGCGGAGGACGATGGGGGCGTGCAATATCCCTACCTGATGCAGGACTCGAATGGAAATCAGATCTGGTTCCGATATCGGACGGGTCTTTACGCACCGACGGGGAACTCGAGCGGGCGGATCGCGGAGATCGAGGACGTACGGGCGGTGAGCGGGAAGACGTACACCTTCGCCTACCAGACGGTGGGCGGGGTGGAGAGGCTCTCGGCGATCAGCAATAACATCGGGTCCGGGGAGAGCTACACATTCACTTATTCGGATCAAGGGCTTACGTCGCCGTTTGCGGGGGCGCAATCGTTCGGAACGTACCGGCGGCTGGACAGCGTGCATAAAACCGAACACAGCCAGACGTATAGTTTCGGCTACAACGGGTCCGGCGAGATGACTTCGGCGACGTTCCCCTACGGCGGCAAGCTTGAGTGGGACTACCGGGATTTCACCTACATCGGGGGAAGAACGTTGCGCGAGGTGCAGAACCGGCGGCTCAAAAAAGACGGTGTGAACGCGGCGCAGTATCAACTGATCCATGACGACTCAGGCGACGCTGGCCGGTCATTCCATTCCTACACCGGGGTTAAGGATCCTGGGGCAGCGG
>JBGSME010001093.1:0-3461 GCA_041740335.1 Bryobacteraceae bacterium
GCGAGAGTCCAGCCTTCTTTGCGGCAGCGATGATGCGGTCCGCGTCGCGGCCGTCGTAGCCGGGCCATCCGGCGTCCACCAGCAGCGATTCGCCGCGCGGCGTTACGATCAGCGTCGCCTGCCCGCCTTCCACGTCGATGAAGTGGATATCCAGCGTGGAGGCGCCGAAGACGGAGCCGGCCAACAGTGCCGGGATCACGGCGAAACGGAGGATGAGGGAAACGGAGCTGGCGAGCATCATGCGCATGGTAACACGATCCCGTGGAACGTTTGCGTTCCTATTCGCGTATCCTGAAATGGAAGCCTTTTCACATGCCATTCTGCACCCAATGCGGGACCGAAGTGCGCGAACAGGCGTCGTTCTGCCAGAGCTGCGGAGCGCGGCAGGATACCGCCGGAGCGTCTGGATCGGGCCCAAGCGCCGGTACGGGCGAAGCGAGTTTTCTTGACCGGATGACGCCGCGGACGGCGTCGCTGCTCTGTTACATCCCCGTTGCGGGGTGGATTCCCTGCGTAGTCTTTCTTGCCGCGGACCGATTCCGGAGGGACAACGGCGTCCGGTTTCATGCGTTCCAGGGGTTGTACCTGTTCGTGGCGTGGCTGGTGCTTGATCGAAGCTGGGGAATTGGCCACTTGCTCCATCTTTCGTTGGGGTGGTCCAGGTTTCACCTGGACGGTGTTTTGCATCTGGCTCTGATCGGAATTTGGATCTATATGCTGATTCAAACCAGCCAGAATGTAAGGGTTCGGCTGCCGCTGATCGGGGAATGGGCGGAGCGTTCCCTGTCCAGGAGTTTGTAGTACAGCCACGGCGCGTACTAGGATCGGCCGTAGTTCCGTACTGCGCAGGACTCGTCCAAAGTACCTTGTCTGATTCGCGCGTTGCTTCGAAACTGGAATCCGGGATCGCTCAAGAATGCAACGCGTGGAATCCGATAACTGGTCATCGAGGGAAGTAGCGAGGCTACTCTCTCTTGTCGAAAACGAACGAAGTTACTTTCAAGAGATGATGAGCGTCTTGCCCGTGGGCGTCGCTGTCGTCAATCGAGAGCTGAGTCTGATGAGTAGCAACCGGGTCTTTCGCCAGGTATTCGGACTTCGCGCCGAAGCGGCAGCGGAGACGACGCTGCATCAACTGGCGATTCAGGGTGTGGGTGGTGCGGCCCGGGAAGTGATCGAGAGCGGGGTACGGCGAACGGCGTTCAGCGCGGCAGTCCAGACGCCAGGTGGCCCGCGAGCGCTCCGCATTCATCTCAGCCGGTTCCGGGATTGGGACGAGCGCAGCAACGGCGAAGCGTTGGTGGTGGTTGAGGATTTAACGGAACCGATCGGGAAGCTGCGCAAAGAGGCGCAGTCATCGGCGGCGCAGGCGAAAGATCAATTAGCTCGTGTTCCGGCTCTGGTCTGGGAGGCCGATCTCTCCGAGGGGCGATTCGTTGCGGTGAATACAGAGGTGTCGGGGCAATTCGGGCTCGTTGCCGAATCCTGGATGCCGGGCGCCGATTTTTGGGGGAACCGTGTGTTTCCGCCGGAACGCGAAGGGTTGAAAGCAGCCTATCGCGAAGCGATGGCGGATCCGGTGCGCGGCGGCAACTTTTCCTGCGACTACCGGGCAAGCGGCATCGACGGGCGGGTCCGCTGGCTGCGCGATTTCGTGCGGCTGCGAGACAAGAGAGCCTCCGGAATTACGGTGGATATCACGTGGTGCCATCTTCGCGATGGGGCTTCGGCGCAGGCGGCCAAGGTCGATGCGTTGACTCGGCTTTCCGGGCGTGTGGTCCATGACTGCAACAACATGCTGATGATCACCTCCGGGTACGGCGAGGAGTTGCTGCATGCCTTGCCGGAGGGCGATCCGTTGCGCGCCAACGCGCAGCAGATTCTTTCCGCCAGCGAGCGGTTGGCGAGCATGACGCGGTCGCTTTCGAGCTATGTGAAGCATCCAAGCCCGGAGCAGCAGAGTTTTTCGATCCAGACCCTGATCGGCGAGTTGCGAGACGAACTGCGCCAGTCAGTCCCCGAGCCGGTGGAATTGTTGGTGCAAGGGGCGGCCTCACCGATGATGGTGGACGGCGATCCCGGGCTGATCGCGCATACGATTCGCACGCTGGTGCAGCGCGCAGCGGCCAGCATGACGGGCGCCGGCTGGATTTCGATCGAGACGACGATTGCCCATTCCAACGCGCGCACAGCGGCTGGCGTTCCCTTCGTGGCGCCCGGCCCCTATGCCCAGGTAGTGGTGCGGGACAACGGGCACGCGATTCATCCGGATATGCTCGCGCACCTGTTTGAACCGCAGATCGCCACCGATCTCGAGAGCTACGGACTGCCGGCTCTCTACAAGAGCGTTCGGGAAATGGGCGGCGAACTTCTGGCGGAAAGCGAGTTCGCAAAGGGGACTGCGTTCACGCTGCTGCTTCGCGGTACGAACGCACCGGGTGAACCGGTGGCGCCGGCCCCCCCGGAGCCTGCCGAGGCGCGTGTGGAGACCGTGCTGATTGTGGAGGACGAAGCGGGTATCCGAACTTTGATGAGGCGAATTCTCGATCGGGAAGGATACACTCTGCTTGAGGCCGGCCACGGGAAGGCCGCTCTCGAAGTGGCGCGGAATCACCCCGGACCCATCGATCTGCTGGTCACCGATGTTGTGATGCCGGAGATGAGCGGCTTCGAACTGGCGCGAGAGATTCGATCGTTCCGTGACAATCTCAAGGTTCTGTTCATCTCCGGATACACCGGGCTCTCCGGCGTTGATCCGGAGCAGATGAAAGAGGGCTCGGCGTTTCTGCAAAAACCGTTCACGCTGAATGCCTTCGTGGCCAAGGTGCGTGAGTTGCTGGAGAAGCGCGTCCCGTAGCTGCTTTGTGACCGCACTAAAGCACCACGCGAACATCGCCGTCGCGGCGTGTCGCCCGTTCGCGATCGAGGAATTCCAGCAGCGGGATCGCGTACTTGCGGCTGATGCCGGTCCAATCCTTGAAAGTGGGAACCGCGAAACGCTCGCCCTTGTGCGCTTCGAGCATTTTCTTCAAATCCCGAATCGCGGTGGGATGGAACACCAGGTCTTCGCTCACTCGTACCAGCCTCTTCTGGCGGAATAGAATCTGCAGCAGAGTGCGCGCGCGCGTTGGATCCACGCCGCTCGACGCCAGCACTTCGGCTAGCGCCGGCACGGTTAACCCCGCCTTGCCGAACGCCTCCTCGATTCGCGCCAGTGCGGTTTCTTCGTCCTGCTTGAGGTGGAGGCGATGCGAAGTGAGCCGCAGGATGTCGCCTTCCGCGGTGACCGTCTTCGCTTTTGCGAGAACCGCTTCAAACAGGAATTCCGGCGCATCGCCGAGTTCCTGTGAGCGCACCTGTTCCTTGGGAATCCCCGGCAGCAGTGGATTGGCGCGGTGGAATGCGGCCGCCAATTCGTGAATGCGCCGGGCGCGATTTTCGATCCACTCCTTGGCCGCCAC
>JBGSME010001094.1:0-1636 GCA_041740335.1 Bryobacteraceae bacterium
AGCAGATCAGTGGCGAAAAACTGCGGACCGATCGCCCGCTCGAGAAATGGAAAACAGGTGCAATCCTCACCGCGAAGCGCGTTGTAGTGATAGCCGATATAGGCCATGAAGATGAAGAGGAGCCCCCCGGTAAGCCAAGCGCCCCAGCGGCGGTATCGCGGCACCAGCAACAGAATTCCGGAGAAGACTTCGACCACACCAAGTGATACCGCCAGCGGGAGGCTAACAGACGAGGGGACCTTGAGTTGCGACACCTTGGCCGCCCAGCCCATCGGATCCATCACCTTCCAAACCCCGGCTCCCACGAAGAAAATAGCTACGGCCAGAGCGCACAGAAAAGCAACCCAGGTTCGCCAACCGGGCACAGGAGTATGTGCCATACTGTCTTCCATGCCTTCCATTGTATCGTCGGAGCGGAAGGCGTTCGCTCGGCAGCTTCTCTGGGTGCTCGTGCTGCGGTTGAGCGTTTGCGGGCTTTCGGCAGCGCAGCCGGCCGACGTTGTTTACCACAACGCCAGCATCTATACAGCCGACCGGAATCACCCCACCGCAAAATCGATGGCCATCACCGGTGACACCATCGTCGCCATCGGTGAAGACCTTTCCGCGTATGTGGGCCCAGGAACTCGGAAGATCGACCTCGCTGGCGCCACAGTGACACCGGGCTTCATCGATTCCCACGGCCACATGGCCGGACTGGGACAAAGCATGGAAACGCTGGACCTGCGGCACGCGCGTTCGGCGATGGAGGTCGCGCGCATTGTCGCCGAAGCGGCTCTCAGGCGTTCTGCCGGTGAGTGGATTCTGGGGCGCGGATGGGATCAGACACAGTGGCCGGGGCGTCAGTTTCCAGACACCGAATTGCTCGATAAGGCTGCTCCCAATCATCCGGTGTACCTCACTCGCGTGGACGGGCACGCGGCGTGGGTGAACCGTCGGGCGCTGGAAATCGCAGACGTAAATGCCACCACCCCGGACCCTCCCGGCGGCCGTATCCTGCACGGAGTGCTGATTGACCGCGCAACGTCGCTGGTTAGCCGCAAGATCCCCAAACCGGACAGCACAACCATCCGCGCACGCATCGAGCGAGCCGCACGGGAATGCGCCCGGCTCGGTCTTACTACCGTCCATGACGCTGGAATCGGCGAGGAGGAAATCGCCGCCTACCGCGACCTGAACGCACGCGGACGGCTTCCGATCCGTATCTACGGCATGATCGGCGGCGAAGGGGACCTTTGGCGCCGATACTTGGCCAAAGGACCGGAGGTGGACGAACGCTTCACCATTCGGAGCATCAAGCTGATGGCCGACGGCGCACTCGGGTCCCGCGGCGCGGCGCTCAAAGCGCCTTATTCGGACGACCCGGCGCAATCGGGCCTCCTCCTTCTGGAGCAAAAAGACGTGGAACGCGTGGCGCGCGATGCGCTGAAGTCGGGCTTTCAGGTGAACACGCACGCCATCGGCGACAGGGCCAACCGCATGGTGCTCGATGCTTACGCAGCGGCGCTGGGCGGGAACAACCAGGCGAGGTTCCGCGTGGAGCATGCCCAGATCGTATCGGCGGCGGATTTTGAGTTGTTCGCCAGATACCGAATCATCGCTTCGATGCAGGCCACCCACGCCACCTCCGACATGC
>JBGSME010001095.1:0-2392 GCA_041740335.1 Bryobacteraceae bacterium
TCTGCGGCGACGAACTCATGGCCGCCCGCACCCGTCTCAAACAGAGCCGGCGCCGCGAACTCGACGCCCTCATCGCGCCCGAGGTCCGCGCCACCATCGACGAATGCGGTATCCTACTGCGCGGCTATGGATCGGCAACTATCAGTCAGCACAGCAAGCCCGGCCAATAGCCTCAATGTGACGGCAATCGGTGCCGCAACACCCGCCCAGCACATTGATCCGCGGAAACGCCTTTCGTAACTCGCGGAACTCCAGACCGAATTCCGCCGGGTCCCCGTCATCCAATTTCATTGATCCGTCGAGCTCGGTATGGCTGGCCCGGGAAGCATTCGCGCGAATCCCGCCAATGCGCTCCGTCCAGTCGCTCCCGGGGCGCAAGACATCCCGGAAATGAGCCGTATGAGCGCAGTTGATCATGTAGTACGCCGGGGCCCGCCCGCTCGCCTCGTCAACGAACGCCACCGCTTCGGCCAACGTTGCCCCATTCGGCAAGCGTCCATCCGTCTCCACGGTGAACGAGATCACACACGGCATTCCCGCCTCCCGCGCCGCCACCGCAATCCCGGCGGCCTCGTCCGGGTACGACATCGTCGTCGCAGTAACGAAGTCCGCGTCGGTCTCGCGGAACAGCTCGATCTGCCAGCGATGATAGTCCGCCGCTTGCGCAACACTCATCACCGATTCCGCCCGGTAGCCATCGCCGCGAGGTCCCAGGCAGCCGCTGATCGGCACCGGAACCGTCGTGCATTCCGCCTGCTCACGGATCTCGATGCAAAGCCCAATCGATCGCCGATTCGCCTCCGCCAGCGCCTCGAGCGAGTAGCCGATCCTCTTGCCCCAGTCCGGATTCGCTCGCCAACTGACTGACCCGGCAATGAACCCCGCGCCCGCCTGACGAGCGATCGCGCCGTATGGCCGAAAGTAGTCGCGCAATTTCGCGCGGCCATCTTCGCTCTCCAATAGGACGAACGCCGCGAAGTGGGGCAACTCGACGCGGTGGTTGAACACCAGCGTCGTCTCCAAGCCCCCATCGGTCAGAAAAATGTCGCCGGTAAGCTGCGGCAGTCGATCCCGGTATTTCGCCATTACTCCTATCTTCGTATGCCGACTCTCTTACGCCTCCCCATTCCTCGGCATCCGCGCAATCGCCATCGTCAACGCGACCTCCCCCTCCACCCGCGCCTCATCCCACCCCAACAACGCCCCCATCTCCCGCGCGACATCCTCCAACTCCCCAGCCGTCCACATCCGCTCGTGGCCCCAATACGTCGAAACGAACATCACGTCCGGCAAACGCCGCGCCATCTCATGCTTCACCGCGTAGGCCAATTCTCCGCCCGCCTCCGCGATCGCACGGGCCGGATCCGGCAGCACTTCGGCCCCCGTGCGGCACTTGCCTTTCCACTCCGGCGCGATGAGGTCCACCGCCTCTTCCGACATGGACCGGTACGTGGTGTATTTGCCGCCCGCGATCTTGAGCACTCCGTCTTCCATCCATATCCGGTGCGACCGCGAAGCCGAGGTGGCCGAAGCTCCGTTGCTCACAATCAACGGACGCAGCGAACTGTATGCCGCCACCGGTTCGCACGCTTTTCCCGGAAAAAGCCGCCGCACGACATCGCACAAATAGCGCGTCTCTTCGGCCGAAATGCGGACGTCATCGGCTGTGCCGCGATGGTCGACATCGGTGGTCCCGACCAGCGAGAGGCTCTTGTCGGCGCCCCATGGAATCACGAAAATGATCCGCCCGTCAGGACCGAAATAGGCGATCGCGTTATCGGTGGCGTTGAGACGCGGCACCACGATGTGGGAACCGCGAACCAAACGCACGTTGCCGCCGGTTTCCCAGGGGCCGCGCGCGTCCACAATCTGCCGGGCGCGCAGTTCACGCGAGACGCCGGTAAAGGCATCGATCGCTTCGCAGGTGAAGCCGCCCTCGGCGCGCTTCCATGGCCGGGCTTCCACATAGTTCGCGATGAGCGCGCCGTGCCGCACCGCGTCCTGCAGATTCTCCAGCACCAGACGCGCTGACCCCACCGCGCAATCATAGTAGACCGCCGCCGAATGCAAGCCATCGGTGGCGAGCGCGGGCTCGATCCGGGCCACTTCCGCGCGGCTCAAGTAGCTCCGCTTGCCGATGTTGTACCGGCCGGCAAGTTGATCGTAGAACCAAAGCCCCGCGCCGTAAAAGTAGAGGTCAAACGCGCGATAGAAAGGCAGCAGCAGAGGCAGCGGACGAACCAAATGTGGCGCGATCTCGAGCAACGTCCGGCGCTCATGCAGAGCTTCCCTCACCAGCGAGAATTCGAGGTACTTCAGATATCGCAGCCCGCCATGGATGAGTTGGGAATTGCGGCCGCTGGTGCCGGATGAGAAGTGCCGACGTTCCACG